>JBAXXH010000015.1:0-45147 GCA_037127995.1 Methylococcaceae bacterium
GTGTTAATTACCACCATGCAAACCAACCAAAAATATTTTCCGGTTAAAAATGCGGACGGTGGTTTACTGGCGAACTTTATCACTTTTAGTAATATTGAAAGCAGCCGGCCGGAATCTATTCAACACGGTAATGAGCGTGTAGTGACCCCGCGCTTGGCAGATGCCGAATTTTTTTGGAAACAGGATAGAAAAAAATCATTGGCTGATCGGGTTGGAAGTTTGTCCACCATTGTGTTTCAAGAAAAACTGGGTACGGTTGCCGAAAAATCGCAACGGGTCATTCAGCTTGCCGAATTTATTGCTTTGCGTTTAAATGCCAATGTTGAACCGGCAAAACGCGCCGCGTTATTAGCCAAAACGGATTTAATGACGGAAATGGTCGGTGAATTTGGCAATCTGCAAGGTCTTATGGGCCGTTATTATGCCTTGGCCGATAACGAACCCGCCGAAGTGGCGCGGGCCTTGGAAGAGCAGTATTTCCCCAAGCAGTCAGGCAGTGCTACCGCAAGCAGCCAAACCGGGCAGGTTTTGGCAATTGCCGAAAAAATTGATACGCTTACCGGTATTTTTAGTGCCGGCTTGATTCCGACCGGCGATAAAGATCCGTATGCCTTGCGTCGGGCTGCCTTGGGTACATTACGCACGCTGATTGAAAATAATTTAACCCTTGATATTCGGGAATTAATCGAATTTTCACTGGGCTTGTTTACGCATTCCTTTGAGGTCGCAAGTACCCAAGTCGCGGTCATTGATTTTGTTTTTGACCGTTTAAAAGGTTATTGTTTAGATAAAGGCTATAGTGCGGATGAATTTGACGCCGTGATGACGGTAAAACCCGCTGACCCGTTAGATTTTATGCAACGTTTGGCCGCTGTTAAAAACTTTAGACAGCTACCCGAAGCCGACAGTCTGGCGGCTGCCAATAAACGCATACGCAATATCCTGAAAAAATCAGAATCCTCCGCAGAGGTAACGGTAGGCGCGTTGGTGGAACCTGCCGAATTGCAATTGCTGGACAGCGCAAAGCTGGCTGCTATCGCTATTGCCCCGTTGCTTGCCCAGCGTGATTATGCGGCAACCTTAACCCGTTTGGCTGCTTTACGACAAGATGTCGATACGTTTTTTGATAGCGTTATGGTGATGTGTAATGATCTTGAGTTACGCGCCAATCGTTTGGCTTTGCTAAATATGTTATCGGAACAGTTTCTAACCTGTGCGGATATTTCCAAGTTGCAGTCTTAAATCTTATTGTTAGGTGATTAAAATGACTATTCAAGCACAGGTTTTTTTACCCGATGAGTTATTTAATGAGTTGGAGCGCCGTGCGCCTCAGCCAGAAAGTCGATCTAATCTTATTGCCGAGGCATTACGTTGTTTTTTTGCGACCCACAAAAATACGAGCAGTGAATTAGAGCAAATAAATCAATACGCTGAAGAATTAAATCGGGAAGCGGAAGACGTGCTGAGCTATCAGGTATTCGATTGAATAGAGGTGATCTATATCGGGTAGCACACCCATCGGCCCGTGACCCTAAGCGGTCAAGGGTTTTTGTGGTTATAAGCCGCAACATATTGATAGCTTCGCAGTTTTCAACGGTTATTTGTGCGCCGATTTATAGCAAATATCATGGCTTTTCTACGCAAGTTCAGCTTGACATTGACGATGGCTTAAAACATTCAAGCAGTATTCATTGTGATGAGCTGGTGAGTTTGCCCAAATCAATGTTGACTGATTACATCGGTGAATTATCTATCACTAAACTTGCAGAGTTAAATGATGCGTTGAAGGTTGCTTTAAATATTGAATGATATAGTCTTTCAGAGATTAAACCTCCATTACATGGCGTTCCAAGTACTGTGCAGATCAGTACTAACCTTTCGGGTTTGTAGCGTGGAAAAATGGGAATTTAAAACTTGAAGAAGCATTGAAAACTCTTCGAGTCTTGTTAAAAAATTAGCCAAGGGTATGCCTCTTATATACACGGTATGTTTTGTTTAGTAATGGCGATGCGTACCGAACTTAACAAAACCATGACAGAAAAAATAAAATGCAACTCACTTTATCATTACCTGACGAGTTGGCGATAGCTATTAAAAAAATTGCCAATTCGGAAAAGTTTATCCGCTACAAATTACGCCTTAATGCGATTTTTGTTAATTTAGGAGAGTAATAATGAATCATAAAAATACACCCATAACGGTGTTGCTTTTTATCATGTTGGCTACTTTGGGTTTGGGTTGTCAATCTACTAAAAAGATAACAGGCGGGGTCAATATCGGTCAGGAACAACTGATAGGCACCGGGGCAACCGAGCTGCCGGGAATGATTTACATCAAGGATTTTCAGCTTGACAGTGATAACTATCAAGGCAATCAGGGCGTTTTAAACCGGCTGCCCTTAGGTTCACGATTGCTTAATCGGGGTAGTCGAAATGATGCCGGTGAAAAATCCGCTACTATCGTTAACAGCTTGTCCGAGGCTTTGGTCAGTGAATTTAACGACAAAAATTTACCCGCGCAGCGTCTTGGTTCCTTTGATAATAGTCTCCCCAATAATGGTTGGTTGGTGAGCGGGATGTTTACCGAAGTTGACGAGGGTAATCGTCTTAAGCGAGCGGTGATTGGTTTTGGTCAAGGCAGTACCCAAATGACAGTGCAGATTGGTGTGAGTGATTTAGCCAGTAAAAATCCTCAAGCACCGTTTATCATTTTTGGCACCATTAAAGACCCCGGTAAAATACCGGGTGCTGTGGTTACCATGAACCCTTATGTTGCAGCGGCAAAATTTGTGATGGAAAAAAACGCTTCCGGCAAAGATGTTAAAAATACCGCCAAACAGATAGTTGCAGAAATTTTGAAATATAAACAAAAATTTAGTGAGCAAAGAAACGCGGTAAAGACTAATCCGTAGGAGGTAACGGGTTTTGGTTGTCGCCTTTACTCATTCCGAGAACTTAACAAAACCAAGACAGGGAAAATAAAATGCAACTCACTTTATCATTACCTGGCGAGCTGGCGATAGCTATTAATCAAATTGCCAATATGGAAAAATTTATCTGTGACGCATTGCAAGCAGCTTCACAAAAAGAACAGTTAAATAATCCGCCTGCATCAAAATGGTGCTCTATAGTTGAGCGGATTGAATCGAAGGATTTTGATTTAAGCGACTACACGGAAAATTTTAATAGTGACAGGGAGTCTTGTAGGTCGGGTTAGCGATAGCGTAACCCGACAAATCGAAGTCTCACCCGTTAAAAAATAGAACACAGATGACACGGATTTGACTGATAGACACGGATAAGAGAAGTTTTTTCATCTCATGAAAATATTACTTATAAATATTTAAGGTGTGTTTTTCGACTAGAAAATAAAATCCGTTGAAATCCGTATAATCAGTGTCATCCGTGTTCTATGATTGAAATCGACTTTGACCAAGTGGTTACACTGGAAGATTAATTAACCTGCACAACGACACTCATGCCTAAACAACGTTATATTTTACTGGATCGGGATGGTGTGATTAATCATGACTCCGATACCTTTATTAAATCCCCTGATGAGTGGATACCCATTGACGGCAGCCTTGAGGCGATTGCTTTGCTTAACGCGCAGGGTTATCAAGTTATTGTCGTCACCAATCAATCAGGGGTTGCGCGAGGCTTGCTTGATGAAGTGATGCTGGAACAAATTCACGCTAAAATGCGCCGGTTAGTCAGCGAAAAAGGCGGTGATATTACGGCCATTTATTATTGTCCGCACGGCGCGGATAGCACTTGTGATTGCAGAAAACCCAAGGCGGGTTTACTTAAAGCCTTTGCCGCTGATTTTAATGCCGACTTAACAGCCATTGCCGTGATTGGCGATTCCTTGCGTGATTTACAAGCGGCAGAGGCTGTAAGTGGACAGCCAATACTGGTTAAAACCGGTAAAGGCCAAAAAACCTTAATTGATAATCCCGACCTCAATATTCCTACTTTTGACAATTTATATGACGCAGCAACATACATCACATCAAGACACCCGGTATAAAAACTATATTGGTTCTACCCTTTTGTTTTTGGGTATTTTTTCTACCGCTACTGTAGTGGGTATCTTGCTTATTTTAGGTATGCTGACAAACTTCAAAATTCGCTGGCAGATAGGTCATGCCTGGTGCGCCATTATCGGCTGGATGACGAAAGTTTTTTGCGGTCTCACTTTTGAAGTAGAAGGGCTGGAGCATATCAATCCAAAACAGCCGGCTATTTTATTAAGTAACCATCAATCTGCATGGGAAACGCTTGCCTTAAGATATATTCTGCCCCCGCATTCTGTTGTTATAAAGCAGGAATTGCTCTATTTACCGATTTGGGGCTGGTCATTGCTAACCTTGAAATCGATTGTTATAAACCGAAAAAATCAGCGTGCGGCACTGCGTACGTTGCTTGAAAAAGGTACAAAATATCTAAATGAAGGTTTATTTGTACTGGTTTTCCCTGAAGGGACGCGTGCGGGTGTTAGAGATGTGTTGAAGTTTAATATCGGCGGTGCCATGTTGGCTTGTAAATCAGGTTATCCTGTTATTCCTGTTGCTCATAATGCCGGTGATTATTGGCCTCGCTATAGTTTTTTAAAATACCCCGGCGTGATAAAGCTAAAAATTGGACCCGTTATTGAAAGTAAAGGTCGCAAAGCAACTGATGTTAATGCAGAAGCCGAGGCTTGGATAAGACAGGCAATGAAAGAGATGGATTAAAACAGGAATATTCAAGCTTTTATCTTAAACGTAAGGTAAGTGCGTATAATGCGGCAAATAACACTACACTCAATAACGGTAACCCTTCATGAAAAAAATATTATTCCTTTCTTTATCCGCATTATTGCTCCCGGCTTGCGCAGATAAAAATCAATACGAACAAGCTGTATTAGAACAAATGCAGAAAGAAGCGGATATTAAAGACTACAAAATAACACCTGAGTACATGACCAAGTGCGTAGTAGATACTACTTCACAAAACATGCCGGGTATTTTTCCTTTCGATCCCGCTCGTCTGACCGCTTATCGTAACTATGCAAAAATGCTGACGTTGGCCCAAGCAGCAGATCCTAAAAAAACACTTGAAGAATTACGTACTGATTTTGGTTCCGCTAAAGATCTTGCTGAAGCTCACACCAACTATACTGAAAGCTTGATGGAATGTTATTCGGCAGTCATATCTGAATCTGAAAAAGTTGAAAAAGAAAAAAAATAAAGGCTGGAAGAGAGGATTAACACCGTTAATTTTTGGCATCCTTCACTCCTCGGTTTACACTTTTTGCAATTAACATTGCGTAGGTCGGGTTAGCGACAGCGTAACCCGAAAAATCGAAGTATCTGTGTCGGGTTACGGCTAGCGCCTAACCCGACCTACAGAGATTATTAGCATTTTTTGTGATAAAAAAAGTTCAGTCCTACACATAGCGGCCACTATGTTATTAAGCTTAACATAGCGACCCCTTGCGGACATTCACCCCGGATTTCCGAATGGCAGGATATCGAGGAAAAGCAGACAGTCAATACTAGCGAATAAAATGGCACTACCCAACACATGCAGCCACCCACGTCAAATTAGCAATCATTTTGGGTCTGGATGTTTTGATCCATGTCCGCCTAAATTTTCAAGAATTGACCATGTATTTAAAGGTTTTTGAAATATCCCTGAATTAGTCGCCAAAAGCCAGAAATTAACCTCAATAAAAAATAGACTTTTGCATTAATTCGATCTTAACATCCTTAGTTTACAGTTTCAGATGTATCCGTTATTCTAGTACTTACTGTAATTCGTCCAGGTAAAAAAATGCAGGGTGAGTGGGTTCGTAAACCGGCAGGTGAAACATCAGTGGTTTTTGTCCATGGTATTTTATCGAGTGGTGAGGAGTGTTGGCGGAACAGTAATGGCGCGTATTGGCCTGAACTTCTGCAACAAGAACCGGAATTGTCAGAACCGGGTATTTATGTTTACACCTATCAAACAGGGATTTTTAGCGGCACCTATAGCATTAGCGATATAGTTGACGACCTTAAGGAACGTTTATTTAACGTTGACAAGGTAATCAATAATCATCAAATTATTTTTGTCTGCCATAGCATGGGTGGAATTGTAGTTCGTAAATTCATTGTCGAACGAATCCTTGATATAAAAAAACAAAACCTTTCTATTGGTCTGTTTTTGGTGGCATCCCCTTCATTGGGGTCGGATTATGCTAATTATGTAAAACTATTATCCAACCTGGTCGGGAATGCACAAGCAAAGGCACTGGGATTTTCTCAAAAAAATAATTGGCTCAATGAACTTGATAAGGAGTTCAAAAACATCAAGGAATCGGGTAAACTGAACATACAGGGGAAAGAGCTGATTGAAGATAAGCCAACAATTTTTAAAACAACTATTTTAAAAACGCTATTTAAAAAACAGATTGTTGAGCCCTTTTCCGCAGCCAGGTATTTTGGCGATCCCTATAAAGTGCCAGGCTCTGACCATTCATCAATTGCCAAGCCCGAAAGCAAAGAAGCCATCCAGCATCGGCTGTTAGTGGAATTCATCAAAAAAATCGCCCAACAAGAATCAACTTCGCCAACACGTTTGGTCGACGCATTTCCTGGGCAAAACTCAAACATCCCGCCAAGTTCAAAAGTATCTCCATTAAAAAATTCCAGTGAAGGCACAGAAGGGAGCAAAATATGGCAGGTGAGGCTTATAGAACGTCTTGCCATACAATTACAACATGTTGAAATACAAGCTATTGTATCGGATTTTATAAATAGCCTCAAAGGTGGTCCATTAGCTATTCCATTTTCTCCACCTCAGTGGTATGAAATCGCTGATGATTTAGTTAAAAATAATGATCACGGCGATAATCGCTTTAAACGTGTTTTGTCGTTTTTAAATATTGCTAATAATTATGTAACAACTCAAAAAACCCCTGATGCATTATACGAATTATTTGCGTATTTACTGCAAACACTGGTGCGTAAATGTGATGAAGACGAAAAAGGCTTAACCAACATTCCAGTCAATCGTAAAGAAACACTGGAATTGATTAATGCTTGTAAAACCACAATGCCGCTCGTTCCCGGCTATGATGAAGCAAATCTGGATTTTGAAAGTGGGCAACGTAATTCACGGCTTGCAAAGATGGGGGATTTTCAACCAACTAATGGTATCTGGGATAAAGAAACTGTTTGTTTGGAAATGGCTAAAAAGCTGTTGAAAGCCTTAGACGACGACGATCAGGACTTTAACTCGGTCAATGCGATAAATGTTTTGATGGGAATAATTAACCGTCATCAGCTTAATCCGGAAAATTCACGCTTGCAGGGTGTTTATATTCACCAGGAACAACTCCGTAATCACCCATTAGGTAGCCCGGGAATTGCCGAAGCTTTTAGAGAAAAAACAGAGAACCGCTTGCCCTTATTTGTTTATGGTGTCGGCGACACATCTGAAGTACTCCATACGCAGGAAGAAAACATACGTGGAATGGTGGTAGTAGATAACAAAGTTGTTGAAAATTTCAATAAAACGTATGGAAACGCAAAAAATCGGCAGGATCCGCCTCAGCAAAATCCAACACAGGCAAATGACATGACTACAGGTATTAATTTAAGCAACATAGGCTCAAACACGACCGTCAACATTGTTTCCGGAACCCAAACAAGTTCGCAGGTCGGGCAGGGTAATATTCAAATTGCCGCGCAAGATACTGAACAACTGTTACAACTGCTTAAGCAATTGAAAAGCAGCGCGGATGAAGCCAATGACGTCAGCAAACAGGATTATGCTGTCATCGATAAAACCACCCAAGATATCGAAACCGAAATCCAAAAAAAATCCGGTGCGGATAAATCCGTTTTGACGAAAGCCAAAGCAGCGTTAAGTAGCTTTAAAGATATAGCCAGCATCGCTGGCAGTGTTGAAAAAATTACTGAACTGCTTTTACCGTTTATAGGATAAATCGTAACATGAGTAACGAAACCACCCCCGAACGCCCAAAAGCAGAGGAACTATATCTCCCCGCAACCGGCACCTGGCCAGCAAGCCGGTATCTGTTGGATGGGGAATCACAAGATGCCATCAAATTAGCGGAAGCCTGCGGGCGGCCTTTGCTGGTGCGGGGCTTGCCGGGTACCGGTAAAAGTGATCTGGCACGCGCTGCGGCGGAATATTTAGAAAGGGCATTTGTCTATGAAGTGGTGACGGCACGGACAGAGCCGCAAGATTTACTGTGGCGCTTCGATGCCATAGCCCGCTTGGCCGATGCCCAGGCATTAGGGGCGAGCGTTAAAATTAAAACCGATCCAACCAAAGCCAATCATTACGTGAGTCCCGGCGTATTGTGGTGGGCGATTAATTGGACTTTGGCCGAACAGCAATTGGCACCGCCTTGTCATGCCAACGCACAACGCCCTGACAGAACCTTAACCTTGTTAAATGAAGACGTTATCCAGCAACAAGTGCGGGCAAAAACCAAGGGTTGTGTGCTGTTACTCGATGAAATTGATAAAGCTGATTCCGAGCTGCCGAACAGTTTGCTGGAAGTGTTGGCCAATACCGGTTTTAGACTGCCTTGGGATGAGGAAATTAAATCTGATAATATCCCACGGCCTGTGATTATTATTACTACCAATGAAGACCGCGAATTGCCTCCGGCTTTTGTGCGTCGTTGCCTCGTTTTAAACATTGAAGTGGACAAGGATTTTACCGCATGGATAAAAGAACGGGCGCGTGTTCATTTTCGTGATCCCAAGCAGACTGATTCAGACATGACGCTTCCCGCCTTATCACAAGACCTGTTGAATAAGGCCGCTACCTACCTGGAAGCAGATCGAAAAGCCAGCGAGGGTGATAGTTCCATGCCCGGCTTGGCCGAATACCTGGATTTATTACGGGGGTTAGAGCACTTGGCACCGAATGATGAAGTTCGGCAGCAACAGTGGTTAGAGCGGGTTTACAAATTTGCCTATCAAAAACAGGTCATCATCAGCCGCTAAAGGTTAGTCCGTGCCACACCAACCTGACGACTTTACGTTATTTTCCACACCGACTTTTGTCGGTGCTTGTGGCCGCGCGGATTTATTATACGCATTAGCGGCAGTGCAAAAAAACGCAGCGCATGAAATTACCGGCAGGGAAATGGCGTTGGCAGCGATTTTCGGGTTTTTCCCAAAAACCGAAGAACAAAAGCCAGATGCTGAAACAGAAACAAAAGCTAAGCAAATACCAGCAGACAAAGAGCCTTTACTGGCCGAAACCCCGGAACTAAATGATGTGTTTCGCCCCTATCGGTTGGTGTCGGTAGAAACTGTGCAGCCCAATGAAGAAGGGCAAGCACAAGGACAGGAGGCCAGTGATTCAGGCAAGCTGACCTCCGCCGACATGAATCCTTGGTATGCCGACCATCCAACTCCCAAAGCCCTGCCCATTGTCCCGTGGACGCGGCTGTGGCCGCGCTTACGGCAAGCCGTTGCTTGCCGACATATAAGCGGCATTGATTTTAAACGTTTGGCTGAAGGTGTGGCGCGAGGTATAGCCATACGTCAACTGCCGCGTTTAAGCCGGTTGGCCTGGCCTAATCCCTTAACAGTCATTCTCGATTTTTCAGATCGCTTAACGCCTTACTGGGACGATTGGCATGAGTTGCGAAAAAATTTGCAAACGCGATTACACCAGCAGATCCATTTTTTCAGGCTGCAGGGTGTACCGCAAAAACCGCTGCAACAATTAATTGAAGGTAAGCCCGGCGGTCGCTTCATCGATTGGCCTGACCTGAGGGCAGGCAGCACCTTATTGCTGGTCAGCGACATGGGCATGGTTGATCCGGCCCATCCCTGGCCTGGTGTATGCTGGCAAAACAAGTTAGATGATTATCGTAGACTAGGTGTCCGCGTCGTGATATTGGCTCCGGTATCTGCCCGGCATTTGCAGCCTTCATTAGTGAATGCCGCACAAACGGTAAGGCTCAGCCCGGACAGCACGTTACGCACCATCCCCAGAATGCGTAGCGTTATGGAAAGCCCGTTCCGGTCAATAAAAGAAGACTACTCCGGATGTAAAACCTTAATGGCCATGTTGTCAGTGGCTACCCGTGCGGAACCCGCTTTACTGCGTGATTTACGCCGTTGTTTACCTGATGAGGGTCATGATGCCGGCTTGGAAGGCGAAGTTTGGTGTCATCAACATCTCGATACGTCATCCATAGCCTGTGCCATTTCACCGTATGCCGTAAACGAATGGCGGGAAGTATTTCAGCAGTTGCCAAACGCTTTGCAACAACGCACCCTGGATTGCATCAGGGACTGGCACGCTCAATTACCCCAGGCCATTCATCATGAAGAAACCCTGGTTTGGTGTCATTTAACAAACAACCAGGACGATGCTGCTGAAGCAACGCACATTAACAGAGCACGCGCGTTTTTCCAAAGGGTGACAAATTCCTTGCAGGAAAAAGTGCCGGCTTCGGTTAATCAGGACGCACGCGCCCTGCAAATTCAATTAGCTGACCGGCATTTGCAATGGGTGTCGCCCCTCCTGGCAAGCAAAGAACGCTATATTGAGTACTTGTCAGTCGCCGTTATTGAGGCGGATACAAAGCGCACTGCGCACACTTTACCGGAGGGGATAAATCCCATCGCCTGGTTAATGACGCTATCCGTGCAAACTCCGCAAAAACTCAAGTTAATTCAGCAAGCGGATTGCCGACTAAGCTTGAGCGTGGAGTTTACACCGGAAACCGCCGAGTTGGGCGTATCACCTTTGGCGGATTTGGAGCTCGACCGCTCAGCCATTCTGTGGTCTTGGGGAGAACACGAATTATCAGGCACTTATCAAACCTGGTTTTGGCAAACAGCGCCGCAGGATAATCCACTGGTGTTGCCGCCATTGCTGACCCTGCAAAATGAATCGGTAAAGATACCATCAGTCTTGTCTATTTATAACGGACAACAGCACCTGCGGTTTGAGCGCTTGGCAAAGCCCTCCTGGGCAACCGGAATGGGTCAGGATAATTACGGCCTTTATGCCGATCTGGCGCTGCACGGCATAACCCAGCGTTTTCGCTGGATCAATCCCGGCACGTTTATGATGGGCTCGTCCAATGATGAACCGGAAAGATTGGATAATGAGCTACAACATCGAGTCACCCTGACCCAAGGCTATTGGCTGGCGGATTCGGCGTGTACACAAGCGCTTTGGTTGGCGGTGACTGGCGAAAACCCCAGCCGTTTTAAAGACAATTCTAACAATCCGGTTGAAAATGTCAGTTGGGATGATGTTCAAGCGTTTATCTTGCGCCTGAACCAAAGCCAGCCCGGCTTATTGGCCAGACTGCCCAGCGAAGCCGAATGGGAATATGCCTGCCGGGCAGGAACAGTCACACCGTTTTCTTTTGGTGGCAACATCACCACGGAGCAGGTCAATTATAACGGCAATTACCCTTACGCGGGCGCAGCCAAAGGCGAATACCGGGAAAAAACGCTGCCGGTTAAAAGTCTGTCCGCCAATCCGTGGGGTTTGTATGAGATGCACGGAAATGTGTTGGAATGGTGTGCGGACTGGTATGGTGACTATGAACCTACTGCGGCGATTGATCCGACGGGGCCTAAGGATGGCTCTTTCCGGGTCTTGCGCGGCGGTTCCTGGATCCACTACGCCAGGAGCTCGCGTTCTGCTTACCGCTACAGGTACGATCCTGATGAACGCCTCGACGACTTCGGTTTCCGCCTTGCCCTAGGTCGAACAGGCGTATCCCGGGAAGGGCAGGCAGGCAGGCGCACGGCGTCCGGACGGACAGTCGCAGCGGAGCGCGACGGTCAGTCCGGGCGCGGTGTGCCGGGCAGGAAGAAACCAAGGAAAAAATAGCCATGAAAATGCACTTTTTTACCGTACCGGCAAAATGGCCGGAACAGGCCCAGCAAACGCTCAACGCCTTTTGTGCGCAACACCGGGTGATGACCTTGGAAAAACAGTTTGTTGATGTAGGCATTGAAAGTTATTGGTCTATTTGTGTTACTTTTATGGAGGGCATCAACCTGCCTGTGGCAGGTAATGTCACTAATCGACGTGATAAAATTGATTACAGAGACGTGTTAAGCGAACAGGATTTTGCGCTTTATGCCCAACTCAGAAATCTGCGTAAAGCACTGTCAGAACAGGAAGGAATCCCGGCTTATGCCTTGTTCACCAATGAGCAACTGGCGGGGATGGTCACAGGCCGGGTTAGATCGGAAAGTGAGTTGGCAAAAATAGAGGGCGTTGGTAAAGCACGGCTTGAAAAATATGGCAGCGCCTTTTTGCAAGTCCTGAAAACGTCTCTGCCCGAACCACAGGAACACGATAATGCACCGCCAGCGCATTGAGCTTTGCGACATTGCGGCTTTGCACAACCTTCAACTCGCCAGCTACAAGGCGGCTCAAGGAAAACGTGCGCGGCCTGATGTGGCTCGATTTATTGCCGGATTGGATAACCGGCTTGAGCAATTACACACCGACATCTTGGCAGGGCGGGTTCCTTATGGCCAGTATCGGTCATTTATCATTCATGACCCCAAACAGCGCCTTATTCACGCGGCTTGTTTTGAGGATAGAGTATTGCATCATGCCATCATGAATTTGGCGGAGCCGGTGTTCGAAAAATCGTTGGTTCCCAGCACTTATGCTTGTCGTCCCGGTAAAGGGGTACATCGTGCCGTTTTTCAGGTGCAGAGAAATTTGCAGCGCTATCCCTGGTTTGTGCAAGTGGATGTCAAGGGCTATTTTCCGTCCATCGATCATCAACGGCTATTGCTTATCCTGGATCGCCGGTTTAAAGGACGCGACTTTATGGCATTACTGAGCCGTATTGTGTTGTCCTATCAGTCTTCACCCGGTAAAGGCTTGCCTATCGGTTCGTTGACATCGCAGCATTTTGCCAATTATTACCTGGATGGGGCTGACCGGTTTCTGCTGGGTCATCCTTCCGTCAGCGCCCATGTCCGTTATATGGATGATATTGTCTGGTGGTGCCAGGATAAGGAATGCGCCAAACAAGTGCTACTAGAAGTCAGTGATTATCTGGCAGAGGTCTGCAAATTACACTTGAAAGCCAAGGTGATGATTAATCAGAGTGTCTTGGGTTTAACTTATTGCGGCTTTAGAATTTGCCCCGGCATTATCCGTTTAACCAAGCGCAAGCAGCGACGCTATCGGTTGCTTTGCCAGGGTTATGAAGAAAACTGGGCGCACAACCTGCTTTCAGATCGGGAATTACAAACCCGTTATGATGCTGTCCTGGCCGGAACCCTGCCCGCCCGGAGCCAAGCATGGCGAAAACAGGACTTGCAATTGCACCCGTCAGTGTATGAAAATGGAGACGGGTGATGATCGAAGGCTCTAACCGGGTCTTGCGCGGCGGTTCCTGGAACAACAACGCCAGGAACACGCGTTCTGCTAACCGCAACAGGAACAATCCTGATGAACGCAACGACAACAACGGTTTCCGCCTTGCCCTAGCTCGAACGACAGGGGATACGCCATTCGACCAGATCGTCATCCGGACCGCACAAGTTTGCGGCAAAAACAAAATGCACATCGGTGCACAAGTAGACAAGGGCTCGAAAGTCCACCGATGTTGCGCTTTATTATCGCTGCTCTCACAGTGACGGATTTTACCTTGCCTACCTTATGAGTACATTCAATCGGTCTTTTTTGCCGGATATATTCCCAATGGTCTGGGCTAGAGAATGGGGCCAGGATAAATTTGGCCTGTTTATGGTGTTGGAGTTACAAGGCAACCAGCAATGCTTTCGCTGGATCAGGCCTGGCAGTTTTATGATGGGCTCGCCAGAGGATGAGCCGGAGCGTAATAATGACGAGTTGCAACATCACGTCACTTTAACTCAAGGCTATTGGCTGGCGGATTCGGCATGCACGCAAGCGCTCTGGTTGGCGGTGACGGGCAAAAATCCCGGTCATTTTCATGACAACCCCAACAATCCGGTTGAAAATGTCAGTTGGGATGATGTTAAAACGTTTATCCAGTGCCTGAACCTAAACCAGCCTGGTTTATTGGCCAGACTGCCCAGCGAAGCCGAATGGGAATATGCCTGCCGGGCAGGAACAGTCACACCGTTTTCTTTTGGTGGCAACATCACCACGGATCAGGTCAATTATAACGGCAATTATCCTTACGCGGACGCAGCCAAAGGTGAGTTCCGCGAAAAAACGCTGCCGGTTAAAAGCCTGCCCGCCAATCCGTGGGGCTTGTATGAGATGCACGGAAATGTGTGGGAATGGTGTGCAGACAGGTATGGTCAATACGAACCTACTGCGGTGATTGATCCGACCGGATCAAGTGATGGCTCTTACCGGGTGTTGCGCGGCGGTTCCTGGATCATCTACGCCAGGGTCGCGCGTTCTGCTCTCTGCGGCGGGTTCGATCCTGATGATCGCTCCGGCGACATCGGTTTCCGCCTTGCCCTAGGTCGAAAGGGCGTATCCCCGGCAGGATAGGCAGGCACACCGTGACCGGACGGACAGTCTGGGCGCGGTGTGCCTTGCCGATGCAAATTTGTTGAAATGTTCTGGCGCAATCAGAATGTATTTAAAAGAGCACTTATACTGATTGTTCTTTTGCCGATCTTAAGAAGGAATGTTTAGGCATCCTTACGCAAACAATTGTCGTACTCTGATGAACTGCTTTTTTTATTTGTTACGAGCGTCACCTTGCGGTTAGTGGCTATCGATCACGATGGTTTCTGAATGACTGCTTTTCAATCATAAGCAGACTTTGATTAACATTTGCCGATGGGCAGCAGTTGGCCGCTATGGATAGCTATTCATAGTGACCTCTATGTATAGTGCCCAACTATGAATGGCTGCGAATTGTAATCGGTGGCAAGGCCTTATTTTCACTGACAGAACAGCACGATGCGAGTAAGCTAATCGACGGTTCAACATAACTCCAGAAGAAGGACATCCTCATGCTTATCAATCGAATTGACGAGGTAATGAATGCTCGATAAAACCCTGACTATCATACTGGCCGGCGGCATGGGGGCCAGGTTGTATCCACTGACGATCGATCGGGCCAAGCCCGCCGTACCATTCGGCGGCAATTACCGGATCATTGACTTTACCCTGTCGAACTGCCTCCACTCTGGCTTGAGACGTGTGCTGGTTCTAACCCAATACAAGTCGCACTCACTACAAAAGCACCTGCGTGATGGTTGGTCTATCTTCAACCCGGAAATTTCCGAATACATCACGCCCGTACCGCCCCAGATGCGGACTGGCGAATCCTGGTACTCCGGGACAGCCGATGCCATTCGCCAGAACCTGTACCTGCTTGAACGCAGCAATGCCAGCTATGTGGTCATTCTGTCCGGAGACCACATCTATCGGATGGATTATGCCGCGATGCTTCAGTTTCACCGTGACCAGGAAGCAGGGCTAACGATTGCCTGCATGCCTGTGCCACTTGCCAGTGCCAGCTCTTTTGGCATCATCTCGGTAGATGATGCACAACGGATTCGTGCGTTCGACGAGAAGCCAAAATATCCCAAGCCCTTGCCGAACGACCCGCACCAGGCACTGGCATCAATGGGTATCTATATTTTCAACATGGACTTGCTTTGTCTCGAATTGCAAGCCGACCATTGCCTTACCGCATCCAACCATGATTTCGGAAAGGACATCATCCCACGGCTCATCGGGACGCATCGAGTTTGTGCTTACCGGTTCGGTGGCGAAACCGGACGCGTAACGCAGGATAAATACTGGCGTGATGTTGGCACAATCGATTCCTATTACACGGCAAACATGGATTTGCTCGCGCAGGTTCCACCACTGGATCTGTATCAATCCGACTGGCCCATCCGCACCTACCACAAACAAAACCCGCCGGCCCGAATGGCACCTGGATCCCTTGGACAGGAAGGACAAGTCATTAATTCTCTGCTTGGCACCGGCACCGTTGTTTCCGGTGGCACCATCAGACATTCGATATTATTCACTCAAGTCCAGGTGGATGAAAATGCCATCGTCGAAGATTCGATCTTGTTTGATGGAGTGCATGTTGGTACCGATGTGCAATTAAAACGCTGCATCGTCGATAAAAACGTGCAAATTCCGCCCGGCGAGCGAATTGGATTTGACCACGCCGCCGAAGCAACCCGCTTCACTATCTCAGAATCCGGTATCACTGTGGTTCCTAAGGATTATCATTTTTTGACTAATGCCCCAAGCCAACACTAAGTTACTATTTAAATTCAGCTAGAATACTGGCGATAACAGCATTTTCTGCTACATAACTATGTCTGCTTTGACAGATCGGTTCGGGTTAGCAGCTGACTACCTCGACTGGTCATAGTGGCCGTAATGCAAAGCTTTGCATTACGGCCACTATGACCAGTGTCTTTTTATGCACAGTGCTCTGTCGCGAGCGAGATGCAGTCTGGGTTAGAAGCATCAATCACGCTCGCGAGCTTTGCATAATTACAGCGCTTTCAAAAACTGGAGCATGATATCTGAATGCCTTACACCGACTTTCTGAAGCCTGACCATGGCCTGTTCTTACATCGCCAATTCGGCTTCGACGGGCATATACGTGGTTTTCAGCATATCGGCGCTGGATCAGATAGTCGAAATAGATCATGACGTAAAGCGTGGGCTGTTGCGTTGCCAATCACGAGGGTTATGGCAAGGTGAATTTTTGAGATTATGACTGTTTCCAGAAATGGATCAAGGAATGTCCACTTCAGACGACTATAAAAATTATGTCCAGCTTTTTAATCGATGTGCCATGCTCAAGCCCCACCGCTAGAGACTAACAGTCATTTACCACCAAGCCACTGTGCATAAAAAGACGCTGGTCATAATGGCCGTGAGCTGTTATTCGTCTTTTTCTAAAATCCAATTCTCAATACCGGTCATTTAGAGTTGTAATATTTTTAACGAGATCAAAGTCGCCACCCGGCCCTCAGCTGTCATTCGAGTATGGATTTATGCTTCCCGATACCGGTCATTGGCAAAGTAGCACTACGACCCATTGCGGACATTCGAAATAAAAGGCAAAAGTAAAGATTTGACTTTGATATCCACATAAAAGAAACCGCCCCGGGTTTCCCGGGTGCGGTTTCTTTTCGTTAGAGTTTGCGAGTTAACCGGATGTTGTTCTTAAAAGTAAAGACCTGACATCGGCAGGCTAATGGGTGACCCTTTATTCTTGCGTTGCGCTTCGAGTCAGGTAATTTTATGCCCGAAATAGAATCTCGGCCACAGCCTTCTACTTATCACACAGCTTGGTTCTATTCAGATGACTAGGAGGCTGTCCGAGAATAGAAAACCTACTGCGAAAAGCCATTTCGGCCAGATTTTCCGCTCACAACGTTACACGCACAAACTATTTATATCAAATGAGCAAAAAATCTGACTCAAAATAGCTTCCCCTCGCTACGGTTCCTATTCTCGGACAGCCTTATGGAAAATTAACGAGTCAACCTTACTTCACTTTAAAATAAAAAACTCAAAATATAAAAAATATAACACAGTGATAATTTCGTCATGAATGTCTCTAGTTGGCCGTGAACTGCCAGTCAGTTCCAATTATAAATCAACACACTCTCGTAGTAGCTTGTCCCTAACCCCTCTTTTCAAAGAGGGGGGAGGTTGAATAATGACGTTTATTTTACGCGCATTCCCGCAATAGCCCCGTCATCCTGGCTTAAAATCCAAATATCTTTACCACCCGGGCCAGCGGCTAATACCATGCCTTCAGAGTTGCCAAAGCGCATTTTTCTGGGTGCCAGATTAGCGATAACGAGAGTCAATTTTCCTTCAAGATCTTCCGGAGCGTAAGCGGATTTAATGCCTGCCAATATATTGCGGGTTTCGTCGCCTATATCAACAGTCAGTTGTAATAGTTTATCAGAGCCTTCTATCGGTTCGGCTTTGATGATTTTGGCAATACGTAAATCCAGTTTGGCAAAGTCATCAAATTCAATCGTGTCCGCTATGGGTTCAAATTTTTTCTCGGCCGCAACGCGGGTATGTTGATCAGCGGTTTTTTCCAGATTTTCTTTGGATGCCTCAACAATCGCAGCAATTTTATCGGCTTCAACGCGAGTCATTAACGGCTTAAAGTCATTAATGGTATGGTTTAACAAGGGCTGTGCAGCGACTGGCCACGCTTGTGAACCGATGTTTAAAAAGTGTTCGGCTTCTTTCACCAACGCTGGAATGACCGGTTTTAGAAAAACAGTCAGTAAATGAAACAGGTTGATCCCCATTGAGCAAACGGCGTGTAACTCGGTATCATGACCTTCTTGTTTGGCAATTAACCAGGGCTTTTTTTCATCAATATATTGATTGGCTTTATCTGCCAGCGCCATAATCTCACGCATGGCTTTGCCAAATTCACGGGCTTCATAAAATTCTGCGATTTGTTTGTTGGCGTTGATAAAGTCTTGAAATAACAGCGGTTCAGAACAGGTAGCCGATAATGTATTGGCAAAGCGCTTGTTGATAAAGCCGCTACAACGGCTGGCGATATTAACGACTTTACCGACCAGGTCAGAGTTAACCCGTTGACTGAAATCATCAAAGTTCAGGTCTATATCATCAACGCCGGCACTCAGTTTGGCGGCAAAATAATAGCGCAGATATTCCGGGTTTAAATGATCCAGATAGGTTCGTGCGGTGATAAAAGTGCCTCGGGATTTGGACATTTTTTCGCCGTTGACGGTTAAAAAGCCGTGCGCAAAAATGGCGGTAGGTGTTCTAAATTGAGCGCCGCTTAACATGGCCGGCCAGAATAAGGCATGGAAATAAATAATGTCTTTACCTATAAAATGGTATAGCTCCGTGGTACTGTCTTGTGCCCAGTACTCATCAAAATCCAGCGCTTTTTTAGTGCATAGATTTTTAAAGCTGGCCATGTAACCGATAGGCGCATCCAGCCACACATAAAAATATTTTCCGGGAGCATCCGGAATTTCAAAGCCAAAATAAGGCGCGTCGCGAGAAATATCCCATTGCTGTAAACCGCTCTCTAACCATTCAGCTAACTTATTACGCACTTCGGATTGTAAATGGCCGGCGCTGGTCCACTCGCTGAGCATCTTGGTAAAGTCCGCCAGGTTGAAAAAATAATGGACAGAATCTTTGTCAACAGGTTTTGCGCCTGAAATGGTGGAAACCGCGTTTTTCAGTTCGGTGGGCGCATAAGTTGCACCACAGGCCTCACAACTGTCCCCGTATTGATTGTGCGCGCCGCATTTGGGGCATTCGCCTTTAATAAAACGGTCGGACAAAAACATGTTTTTAACCGGATCGAAGGCTTGAGTAATCGTGCGTGAACTGATATGTCCGGCATCACGCAAACGCTCATAAATCAATGATGAAAAGAGCCTGTTTTCTTCGGAATGCGTGCTGTGATAATTATCAAACGCTACACCAAATTCAGTAAAATCGGCCAAGTGCTCTATGCCAACCTGAGCGATCAGTTGTTCAGGTGTAATACCTTCCCGATCAGCTTTTAGCATAATAGGCGTTCCGTGGGTATCATCCGCACAAACGAAATAGCAGGGGTTGCCACGTTGTTTTTGGAAGCGCACCCAAATATCGGTTTGAATATATTCAACCAAATGACCTAAATGTATGGGGCCGTTGGCATAGGGGAGGGCGCTGGTGACGAGAATTTTTCTATCTGACATGATGCAAAGAATTAAGGGATATGAAAACAAACAATTAAGCGATTATCGCATAAAATTAACGCTGCTACAGAATAGAACACCGCTAAAAAATAAATTTTTTTAAAAAACTGTAGAATACTACCTATCTTAAGTGGATCCAGCGGTTAACATTGAATTTACTTACAAAACGTTAGTGACTAAAATTACTGGGAATAATCATGGCATACCTGGAAAAAACGGCTGTAGAAGAACTGTTGAGAACCTTTATCGATCCCAATCATGGCGTCGATTTGGTTACCGCAAAATCAGTTAAAGCAATCAATATCGAGGGTGCTAATGTCAGCGTTAAGCTGGAATTGGGCTATCCTGCAAAAAGTACTCTTGAACAATTAAAAGCGTCTGTTGAAGATTTACTGGCAACGCTGGACGGAGTAGAAAGTGTTACTGTTGATGTGACGGTAAAAATTCTGTCTCATGCCGTACAACAGGCCTTAAAACCTCAGCCTAATATAAAAAATATTATTGCCGTAGCCTCTGGCAAAGGCGGTGTCGGCAAGTCAACGACAGCGGTTAATCTGGCGCTGGCATTGGCAGCAGAAGGGGCGACGGTTGGCATACTTGATGCCGATATTTATGGTCCCAGCATTCCAACCATGTTAGGCTTGTCGGGTTATCCAGACAGCGTAGACAACAAAACCATGACGCCTAAAATGGCTTATGGCGTGCAAACCATGTCGATTGGTTATTTGATTGATGCCGGTCAGCCGATGATTTGGCGTGGACCTATGGCAACCAACACCTTGCAGCAGTTATTAAGAGATACCAACTGGGTTGATGTGGATTATTTAATCATCGACTTACCGCCCGGCACCGGCGATATTCAACTGACGTTAGCCCAACAAATTCCTGTTAGTGGTGCCGTCATCGTCACAACACCCCAAGATATTGCCTTGATTGATGCCCAGCGCGGCTTGGGAATGTTTGCAAAAGTTAACGTGCCGGTACTGGGCATTATTGAAAACATGAGCATGCATATTTGCAGCGAGTGTGGTCACGCCGAGGCTATTTTTGGTGAAGGTGGCGGTGCTGCCATGGCGGATATAAACAAGGTTGATTTTCTGGGATCTCTGCCGCTGGACATTAGGATTCGACAACAAGCTGATTCAGGAATGCCTACCGTAGTGGCGGAACCTGATGGACGTGCGGCCAAGATTTACAAAGAAATTGCACGTAAAACAGCGGCAAAGCTGGCATTAAAAAGCAAGGATTTTAGCACCCGATTTCCTAATATTGTGGTGCAAAATACTTGAGATTCAGAGTTCAGTTGGGCAATATAATTAACCTTTAACCTAATTAGGCGTAGGCCGGAATAAGGCTTTTTGAGCGCAAGCGAGAATAAGCGTTTCCGGCAGTCTGTAAGATATGCCGGAAACGCCACCACGCGCTACGCTTGGGTGGTCTTATTCCGGCCTACGCCTATTGCTGCCTCACCAGAATCAAGAATTAAAAACTTGAAGATTGAGATTAACCTTTAACCTTTAACCTAATTAGTATTTCATGAGTATAAAGTCGGACAAGTGGATTCGCCGCATGGCGCAACAGCACGGCATGATAGAGCCGTTTGAAAGTGGTCAAGTCAGGGATTCTGAAAACGGTCGGGTCATTTCCTACGGCACTTCAAGCTATGGTTATGATGTTCGGTGCTCGGATGAGTTTAAAATCTTTACCAATATCAATTCGGCTATTGTTGATCCAAAAAACTTTGATTCAAACAGCTTCGTCGATGTTAAATCCGATGTTTGCATTATTCCGCCCAATTCGTTTGCATTGGCGCGTACGGTTGAGTATTTTCGGATTCCGCGAGATGTACTGACTATTTGCTTAGGCAAGTCAACGTATGCACGCTGTGGCATTATTGTTAACGTCACGCCTTTGGAACCCGAATGGGAAGGTCACGTCACCTTGGAATTTTCCAATACTACAACACTTCCCGCAAAAATATATGCCAATGAAGGCGTGGCTCAAATGCTCTTTTTTGGTAGCGATGAAGTGTGTGAGACTTCTTATAAAGACAGGGCCGGTAAGTATCAGGGGCAGACAGGAGTTACGTTACCCAAAGCATAAAGACAGTCGCCAAATCCGCAAAGCATGACGGTTTTATGCCGTCTCTCTTTGTGGTGGCAATTGTACAAAAAAACCTTGCGCCTTAAGGCTATCCATGATCTTTCCGGCGTCTTCCCGCGCTAATTTCCGTTCTTGCGATAGCTCTATATTCATCACAAATTCCATTTTTCCAAAGCTGTTAAGCAGCGCCTCCGGTACTTTTGAAAAATCATCTTTGTTAACGATATACAAATAAAGGTAGTCTTTTTTCAGGCTTTTATAGATAAAACACTGCATGAGATTGAATAATAATGAATCAAAACAGCTATTTTAACCATTTTTGTTTAGAATGCCTCATCCTTAATTTTACAACTACACGCAATGGCTAAATCACTGCTCAAACTTGATGAATTCTTTAAATCAGCCTGTTATTTTGAGGCTTCTTTGATTTTAGTGGCAATATTTTTGGGGTGGGTTGCCAATATTGACCCGTTCGAACATATTTATTTTTCGGAAACTGCCATTGCTTATGGGGTGATAGGCACCCTGCCTTTGTTTTTAATGTTTCTGGGGTTGGAAAAATTGCAGGGCGAATCGGTAGTCAAGATCAGGAAATTACTGCTAAATACCTTGGGGCCCGGATTACATAGCTATCACTGGAGCGATCTATTGATACTGGCAGCCATAGCCGGAATAGCAGAAGAGCTTTTGTTTCGCGGCGTCATTCAGCCCTGGATAGAGAATTCATGGGGCATAACGACAGGCTTAATCGCCAGTAACATCGTTTTTGGATTGGTACATGCAGTAACGCCGCTTTATGCCGTATTGGCGGCTCTGGTCGGGATTTATTTAGGGTTATCTTTAGATTATAGCGGCGACAGAAATTTATTAATTCCAGTCATTATTCACGGATTTTATGATTTTCTCGCTTTTGTCGCGTTGATGCGCGTTTATCGAGCGGGTTTATCCGATGCTACAAAAGATTAAAAATTGTCAATTTCAAGATAGTTAAGAATTTTTTAATAAGGCAAAAAATCCACTGC
Organism: Methylococcaceae bacterium; assembly: GCA_037127995.1. Lineage (GTDB taxonomy): Bacteria > Pseudomonadota > Gammaproteobacteria > Methylococcales > Methylomonadaceae > Methylobacter_C. The sequence continues at coordinate 22,831 of JBAXXH010000015.1, forward strand.
AAAAGTTGCTGCATATTTACAGACACTACCCAGGAGGCTGTCCGGGAATAGAAAACCTGCTGCGGAAAAGCCGTTTCGGCCAGATTTTCCGGTCACAACGTTACACGAATAAACTATTTATATCAAATGATCAAAAAATCTGACTCAAAATGGCTTCCCCTCACTAAGGCCTCTATTCTCGGACAGCCTCTTAGCCCATATTTAACACTGATCAACCAAAGACTTATTGAGTATTGCCGAAGAAATAAAAAGAAGGGCGCAGACTTGAAGGTTTTAAATATCAATTTGGATACAAAATCTCCGACCGGACAATTGATGCTCACCATGCTGGCCGTTATCGCTTAATTTTAAAAAGGAATTATGTTGGAACGTCAACGGGAAGGTATTAATGTCGCAAAAGAGGACGGCAAATACAAAGGCCGTAAACTGATTGAAGAAATTAAGTTGCAGCAGCAAACGCTCGTCGATGGTGGCATAAGTGTTAGCAAAGCAGTCTCTGAAGTAGGTAACGGCAGACGCACTTATTTCAAAGCTATTGAAGAAGGCCGGATTTAATGTCTATTTTCTTAGCGACGTTTTTTTCAGAAACTTTATTACGACCCAAATAATAGCTTGTGGCAACGGAACCCGCCAAAGTGATTTACGGTAAGCGCAAAACGATTGTTGAACCGGTGTTTGGTCAAATTAAAAATAGTGGCTTTCGTGGTTTCAGTGTGCGCGGTAAAGAAAAAGTTGCCGGTGAATTTTCGATGGTCTTTACCGCACATACAACAAAAAAATTGCCAAGGCCATTATTTGCGTATTCTGACCAAATTGCGAAATATAATCTTGGATTATTTGAGAGATTTTTGAGCAGCTTCTCGTTTGGTTTAAATACTTTAATATCCAGAAATATCCCAAAATATGCTAAAAACAGACAGGAATAATTAAGAATAAAAATGATGGAATTCAATAAAAACAATGTACAAGGCACGATTTATCCAGCATCGAGATTTTGTATAGCCCCGATGCTGGACTGGACTGATCGGCATTGTCGTTTTTTTCATCGACTGATTTCACAACATGCGTTGTTGTATACGGAAATGGTAACGACAGGGGCTTTAATTCATGGTGATCATCATCGGTTTTTGCAACACATGCCTGTTGAAAATCCGGTTGCTTTTCAATTGGGCGGCAGTCATCCACAGGATTTGGCTAGTTGTGCCAAAATGGTTGAAGATTATGGTTATGCGGAAGTTAATTTGAATGTAGGTTGCCCCAGTGACCGGGTTCAAAATGGTCGTTTTGGTGCTTGTTTAATGGCGGATCCGGCACTGGTCGCTGAATGTGTTGCGGCAATGATTCAGGCGGTTGCTATTCCGGTGACTGTTAAATCAAGAATTGGTATTGATGACCTTGATTCTTATGAAGAGTTGGTGCATTTTGTGACTACGATTGCCGATGCCGGTTGCAAAACGTTTATTGTTCATGCCAGAAAAGCCTGGTTAAGCGGTTTGTCGCCCAAGCAAAACAGGGATGTTCCGCCGTTGCGTTATGATTTGGTGTATCAATTAAAAAAAGATTTTCCGCAGTTGGAAATTATTATTAATGGCGGCATTACGTCGTTGGAGCAGGCTGAAGAGATGCTGAAAAGTGTTGATGGTGTTATGGTGGGGCGAGAGGCTTATCACAATCCTTATCTATTGGCGGATGTTGACCGGCGGTTTTATGGGGTGGTTAATGCCCCTATTTCACGTCAGGCGATTGTGGCGTTATTGATTCCTTATATTCAGGAACAGTTAAAAGATGGTGTCCGCTTAAACAGTATTTCCCGGCATATCTTGGGTCTTTTTCATGGTGAACCGGGGGCGCGGGGTTGGCGCAGATATATCAGTGAAAATGTCAGCAAAACAGGCGCAGATGAACAGGTGATACTGAAGGCATTAAAGTTTACGGATCAATGACTAAAGGCGTAAGGATAAAAAAGCTGCTGACAATAAAACCGGATCTGTTCAAAATGTGGCAGTAATGCTTGGGGTAGTGCTATACTTCCAACTATTTTTTATAAGTGAGACTGAAGACCATGGAAGAACATTTCGCCGGAATTATTGCAGCGGTCGGTGAGGACCTGAATCGTGAAGGCCTGATTGATACACCCAAACGTGCGGCCAAAGCCTTCAAATTTCTTAACAACGGTTACAATAAAACCTTGGAAGAAGTGCTTAATGGTGCTATTTTTACTGCCGACACGGAAGACATGGTTATCGTTAAGGATATTGAATTATATTCTTTGTGTGAGCATCATTTACTGCCGTTTATTGGTAAATGCCATATCGGTTACTTGCCGCAGGGCAAAGTGCTGGGGCTGTCCAAAGTGGCACGTATTATTGATATGTATGCGCGGCGTTTACAAATTCAGGAAAAACTCACCAAACAAATAGCGGATGCGATTGAGCTTTCAATCGGAGCCAGAGGTGTGGCGGTAGTTATTGAAGCCAAGCATTTATGTATGATGATGCGGGGTGTTGAAAAACAAAATTCAGTGATGACGACTTCAGTGATGACGGGTGCTTTTCGTAAAGAAATTAGCACGCGCTCGGAATTTTTAAATCTGATTAACAGATAGGCCGTTCATGACAACTAAAAAAACAGGTGTAATTCTGGCTAATCTGGGTTCACCCACTGCGCCTACAACAAAGGCTGTCCGGCGGTTTTTGGCGGATTTTTTGTGGGATCCCCGTGTTGTTAACCTGCCGCGTCCTTTGTGGTGGCTTATACTTAATTTTTTTGTGTTGCCCTTTAGACCCAGTCGCTCGGCAAAAGCGTATCAAAAAGTATGGCATGAAAAAGGCTCGCCTTTAGCTTACCTGACCCGCGAATTAACCGGGAAAGTCGCTGATCAACTTGTTGCCAAAGGGATTACCACGCATTATGCGATGCGTTATGGTGAGCCTTCTATAGCCACTCAATTAAGAGAGTTTAAAAAAGCCGGTATCACGGATGTCGTTGTTTTGCCTTTGTATCCGCAGTATTCTTCGACCACCAGCGCCTCTATTTATGATGATCTGGTCAAAGAGCTTAATCAATGGCGACATTTGCCCACGTTTCAATTTATCGGTGAGTACCATCAGGATAGACATTATATTGCGGCGGTTGCTGAATCCATTGAGCAGGCGTGGCGTGAACAGGACAAAAACGAACTGTTGATTATGTCTTTTCATGGCTTGCCAGAGGCGCTGACTAAATGGGGTGATCCTTATTTTCATCAGTGCCATAAAACGGCGGCATTGATTGCTGAAAAATTGGGCCTTAATGAAAAAGAATGGATGATCGTTTTTCAATCCCGTTTTGGCAAGGCAGAATGGCTAAAACCTTATTGTGTCAGCACCTTGGAAGAGCTTCCGGGGCAAGGCGTCAAAACAGTTGATGTGGTGTGTCCAGGCTTTGCGGTTGACTGTCTGGAAACCTTGGAAGAAATAGCCATGGAGAATAAATCCATATTTATGGAATCAGGCGGAACCCGTTACCGGTATATTGCGGCACTTAACGATTCTGATGCTCATGTTAGCGCGATTATTAATATACTTGAACAAAAAATTTAAGGGGCTATAGTTTCCACTATATAGTTTTGGCGACCTCAATTAATGAAGAGTTAAAGCACCCATGAAAGAAACAATATTGCAAGGCTGGCAAGGTGCCTGGCCTACTGTTAAATCCAGCAAGCCCTTGGCTACCGGTGTCGGTGTTATAGACGAAAGCGCCTTTAATACCATTGAAGTCGATAAAGTGTTTGATGCGGTTAATCATGCATCAACAACGATAGGGCAGGCCGTGTTGTTTCGTTCGTTAACGCAACCGCTTGATGCTATTGATGAGCTTAAGGGAAAACAGGAAGCGGTTGAAGAATTAAGGCAAAATTCTGCGCTAAAAGAATCTCTGGAACAGATTCTTGAAACCGCCGCCAGCCATGAGAAAAGCTTTTATTTACTCTTGTTTGGAGAATTTCTGGGTTCTTTTGGTACCGCCAGAGAAGCGCATGAAATTGAAGGTTACGGTTACCTTCAGTACAAAAGAGGTATTCGGTTTATGCTTGAATTGGTGGCTCAAATTCAAGCTGCCGAGACACCACAAAGTATCTATTTAAAAACCCTGTTTGATAAAATAACAGCGTTTGCCGATACGCGAGCTTATTCTTTAATGGAGGGTCCCGCTTATATTTCTGAAAATGGTATTCAATCAAAGCAGGAGAGAAAAAACTCCTTTTCGCCGGCCATTATTTTCAGGCCACGGATGTTTAAGCCGCTACTTATTACCCTGTTTTTTGCAAGTGTCTGGGCTTTGGCGCACTTTTTTCCAACGGATATGTTTAATATTTCCATTCAGGCAATTCCCACGGCGACCATTTTCTTTGTGCCTTTGTTGCTGGTTTATTATCCGGTGATTGGCAGTTTTGATCGTGACAGTTGCATTATTCCGTTAAGAAATGAGTTTAAAAAGTCGGCTGATCTTGCCGAAACCCTGGATGCGTTAGGGCAGTTGGACGAATTACTGTCGTTTATTAAATTTGCTGATGCCTTTGGCAGTCCTGTTGTGTTGCCAACCCTGATTGCTGGCGAGCATCATCGCATTAATTTGGCGGATGCCAAAAATCCCGTTTTAGGCAAAGCAAATCCTGATTACGTTGGCAATGATTTTGTTTTGGAAGACGATAAACTGGTCTTGGTAACAGGGCCTAACAGCGGCGGCAAAACGGCTTTTTGTAAAACCATCACACAAATTCAACTGCTGGCACAAATAGGTTGTTATGTGCCTGCAAAAGCAGTAACGTTAACCGTGGCAGACAGGATTTTTTATCAAGTATCAGAAGTTAGCCATTTAAACGATGGCGAAGGTCGCTTTGGTACGGAATTAAAAAGAACCAAAGATATATTTCTGGCGACCACCCCTAAAAGTTTGGTGGTGTTGGATGAGTTGTCAGAAGGCACCACCTTTGAAGAAAAAATGGAATCATCAGCCAATGTGCTGAATGGTTTTTATCGCAAAGGTAACAGTACTATCTTAATTACCCATAACCATCAATTGGTTGATAATTTTGTGCGTCAGGGAATCGGCTTGCCAAGGCAGGTTGAATTTGCCAATGACGCGCCCAGTTATAAATTGATTGAAGGTATTTCTCGTGTTAGTCACGCTGATCGCGTGGCTAAAAAAATCGGTTTTTCAAAAGAAGACATAGACAACTATCTGGCGGACGCAAAATGACAATAGGTACGGCATTAACGGCTAAAGCAACACGCGCTTTGCTGCTGGGCAGCGGTGAATTAGGTAAGGAACTGACTATTTCGTTGCAGCGTTACGGCGTCGAAGTGATTGCTGTTGATCGCTATCAAGACGCACCGGCACATCAGGTCGCCCATCGCAGTTATGTCATTGATATGACGGATATCGAGGCAGTTAAAAAGCTGATTGCACTGGAACAGCCTCATTTTATTATTCCTGAAATTGAAGCGATAGCAACTTCAGCGCTTGCTGATATTGAAGCAGAAGGACGTTGTACCGTTGTGCCCAATGCCAGGGCCATTCAGTTGACCATGAATAGGGAAGGTATCAGAACGCTCGTTGCCGAACAGCTAAAAATCCCTACGTCAAAGTACGCTTTCGCGCAAAGTTTTGAAGAGTTACTGGCCGCTGTTGACAGTGGCATCGGTTATCCGTGTTTTATTAAGCCGACCATGTCATCGTCCGGCAAAGGTCAGACTATGGTTAAAAGCCCTGATCAATTGAGAACGGCATGGGATTACGCCAAATCCAGCGGGCGGGTTGACACGGGTAAAGTCATTGTTGAAGCCAAGATTGATTTTGATTTTGAAATTACCTTGCTGACAGTCCGTTCATTGGATGAGAAGGGTGCCGTTCAGACCTGTTTTTGTGCTCCCATCGGGCATGTGCAGGAAAATGGCGATTATCGGGAAAGTTGGCAACCGCAAGCAATGAACGAGGCGTCTTTAAAATTATCCCAAGACATTGCCTTTAAAGTGACCAATGAAATTGGCGGACTGGGCTTGTTTGGCGTTGAGTTATTTATTAAAGGTGACGCCGTATGGTTTAGCGAGGTCAGTCCCAGGCCTCACGATACCGGCATGGTGACCATGGTTACACAAAAGCAAAATGAATTTGAGTTGCATGCAAGAGCTATTTTAGGATTACCCGTAAACACTGATCTGCGCGGCGTGGGGGCTAGCGCTGTTATTTTGGGCGGCGTTAATGCCAAAGGTGTTGTTTATGACGGGCTGGCTCAAGCACTGGCCGTGCCTGATACTGAAGTTAGATTGTTTGGTAAACCTGAAGCATACATAAAACGACGTATGGGCGTTGCTTTGGCAACGGCTGAAAGCGTTGACGAGGCCAGGCGTAAAGCGGTTAAAGCGGCAAGTTTAGTGGTGGTTAAATCAGTAACTTAGGTAGGGCAGGTAAACAATGATAAGGATTGCCGTTATTTTTTTAACGTTATGCATCTCAAACGAGGTGCTCGCTGATATTTATAAGTATACCGATAACGACGGACGTGTGTACTATACGGATAAACCTCGAAACAGCCTGTATAAGCGCATTATAAAGTCAACTCCACGTATCTATTTGCCAACCAATAACACAATAAAAGTACCTGAATTTGCTGGCATCAATAAAAAAAGATATACAGATCTCATTGAACAGACCGCCTATCGGCATCAGGTCGATGCCAAATTGGTTCATGCCGTTATTCAAACAGAATCCGCGTATAACTCAACCGCACAATCATCCAAGGGTGCGGTGGGTTTAATGCAGTTAATGCCTGATACGGCAAGGCGTTTTGGTGTGACTGACCGCAATGATCCTGACCAGAATGTTGAGGGTGGCACGCGCTATTTAAAACATTTAATTACCCTGTTTAATCCAAATCTGGATCTTGCTGTGGCCGCCTACAATGCCGGTGAAAATGCAGTCATACGGTACAACAATTCCATTCCTCCCTATCCTGAAACCCAAAATTATGTAAAACAGGTTTTGGCTTTATATCATCATTAACCATTTCACCCCCGTTAATTAAATAATCCGTTAATGATGACTGTGGAAGTTGAAGCAAATAAGCTCCAGTGTCAGGAAGTTGAATCGGCACTAAGAGAAAGCGAAGAACGTTTCCGGCAAATGGCAGACATGACCGGCGAATGGTTATGGGAGCAAGACCCTCAGGGTTACTATATCTACAGCAGTACTGCCGTTAACCAAATTCTTGGCTTTAGCGAGACGGAAGTTATTGGTAAACATTATACTGAATTTTTAACGCCTCAAGATCAAGCAGAGCAGCAATCTTATTCAGCAAGTCACCAGCCGTTTTATGCCTTGACTAATCACTATCGGCATAGAGATGGTCACCCTGTCTTTACCGAAGCAACCGGATTACCTATCATTAACGCTGATGGAAAGTTACTGAAATGGCGTGGCGTTGACCGAGACATTACGGCTAGAAAGCATTTTGAGGATGCCCTGATAGAAAGCGAAAAACGCACCCGACTTATTATTGAAAGTTCTTTAAGTGCTATCGTGATTATGGACTCCTACGGATTTATTACTGACTGGAATTACCAGGCTGAAAAAATGTTCGGCTGGTTGCGTAGTGAAGCTATCGGTGAGCGGCTTGAAGAGTTAATTATTCCGCCACGGTTTCGTGATGCTCACCGCCAGGCCTTAAAGCTGTTTCTGAATACCGGCATTGGTTTCCAGTTAAATGAATTGGTTGAGCGAATCGCCATTCGCCGGGATGGTTCCGAGTTTCCGGTTGAACTCAGTGTTGCTGCTTTAAAGCTGGGCAATGCTTATTTGTTTAGTGGTTTCATACACGAAATTACGGCCCGAAAAGCAACCGAGCAAAAAATTCGGCAGGCCGAGGTTAATCTGGCAATCGCCCAGAGTGAAATCAAGATTGCCCAGCGCATTCAAGCCACCTTGTCACCTTCAGCGCCCATTATATCCGAGCATTTTGAAGTCACCGGTTATTGCCTGCCAGCAGACCAGGTTGGGGGTGATTATTTTGATTATTTTTATCGAAATGAAAGCTGTTTGGATATGGTTATTGCTGATGTATCAGGTCATTCTATCGGCCCCGCCCTGTTTATGGCTGAAGCCCGCAGTGCGCTTCGATCACAAGTAAACCGCTTAAGCTCTCCTTCTGAAGCCGTTGCGGCACTGAATAGTTTTTTGTTTGAGGATTTGAATAATTCAGATTACTTTATCACCTTGTTTTATTTGCAATATGATATGACCACCCAGCAGTTAAGCTTTGCTAATGCGGGGCATCCACCGCCCTTATTATTGAGCCCTTTTCAAAGTGAATGCCGGCAGTTGGATGCTGACGGCATGATACTGGGCGTACGCAAAAATATTATTTTTGAGGAAAAAACCCTCACCCTTTGCAAAGGCGATTTATTGCTTCTTTATACCGACGGCTTAACGGAAGCAGAAAATCCGGCTGGTGACTTTTTTGGCATAGAACGCGTTAGTGAACTTTTTATTCGCTATGCCCATTATTCCCCTGAAAAAATAATTGAAGCATTACTGGCGCATCTAAAACAGTTTTGCCAAAGTGAAACCTTTAACGATGACATTACCTTAATGATTTTTAAGCGGGGTTAAGTGTTTGGCGTGTATAAAAAAATATCACCACGAAGACACGAAGGACACGAAGAAATAAAATGTCGTGTTTTTAATGGTGCATAAAATAGTAGTAAGGTAACGCGCAATAAATAATCCCCCTCAATAATTGATCAGTAATATTTACTAGTGTTGATAAATGACACTTAACAATATACAATTTAACCATGATAAAAACCCTTCGACATAAGGGCTTGCAGGTCTTTTTTGAGACAGGAAGCAAGGCGGGTATAAAGCCGCACCATGCTGGAAAATTGCGCGTATTGCTGACCACATTGGACAGCGCAAAACGTACAGATGATATGAACGCACTTGGCTGGAAGCTGCACCCATTGACGGGCAAAACCTTGATGGGCATTATTCCGTGACTGTAAACGGAAACTGGCGATTAACCTTTACCTTTGATAGTGAAAATGCAGAACTGGTTGATTATTTGGACTACCACTAGGAGTAATTGATATGAGCAGAATGCACAACCCCGCACATCCCGGCGAAGTATTACGGGATTGGCTACCGGAAGGTATGACAGTAACAAAGGCAGCCGAAGAATTGCAGGTTTCTCGCGTCACACTTTCTAAAGTTCTGAACGGTAAGACAGGCGTAACGGCAGGAATGGCTTTGCGCCTTTCTGAATGGCTTGGCACGTCCCCTGATGTTTGGCTAGGTATGCAAACGCAATGGGAACTATGGCAAGCCGAGCAACAACCACGCCTGACTATCTGACCCCTTGTCAGACAAGCTGCTTAATTCACCTAAAAAACTTATTTTTAACATCACATTAGTTAGAGACAGTGAGTTAGTCAATATTTACGGCCCAGTATTATCGTTAATAAAATGTCAATCAATCCTTATTTTACTGATCCGCAGCCACCCTTGACAACTATTCAGGAATATATAGCCGCCTATTCTGCGGCTTTGGTAAAAGCAAAAGACGGCAGCAAAGAAGATACGGTGAATAAAAATGCCTGTCGCTTAACGCTGGAGACTGCACTTTTTACGTTAGGCAATTATGTTAATTTGGTGGCAGAAAACGATGTGGTTAAATTGGATAGTTCCGGTTTTCCTATCTCCAAACTGCCAGAGCCGATTGGTATTTTGGACGCACCCCATTTAACGGTGTACTACGGCAAAAATTCGGGTGAAATCAGCATTGAAATGAGTGTCGTACCCAAGGCATCGGGTTATACTAAAGCCATGTCGGGTTAGCGATAGCGTAACTAGTTATAGCCAATATCATCAGTCCCGTAGCGAATGTGTCGGGTTACCGCTATCGCCTAACCTACTGGTCTTAGTGGTGAATAAAGTCATATTAATTGATTGCGTTTTCGCGCCCTTGGCAATGACGTTGCTTAACCATTTTAAGGCCGCTCAATCTGAAATTCCCGGTTTTGATAAACAATAACCAAGCTGTCAGGGCGGATTTCTTTGAGTACCATGGCATCTTTTATTTGCTGGCCGGATTTATATTTGACCATATCAATCATGACAAAGCAGTCTTCAGGATGTTCTGAATAGACAAATACATTGATACTCAACTTCGGCACCGTCTGGCGAAATTCATAGGGTAGATCGCTTAAAAACGGGGGGCCTTTTTTTACGGGGATTGTTTCCGGCAGATTGGGTTCAAGGTTGGCAGCGGTCTCAATTTCGATGGGTGCCGGTAGTACTGGTTTGTTGGTAATGGGCAGCGGTTTGGTAGCGTCAGTCGTCGGTTTTTTTGTGAGTGCTACTTTTTCCGGCTTTTGTGTCTCAACCCATTCTGCAATCGAGGTTGTTTGGGTTTCCGTTTTTTGTTTTGGTTTTTCCGGTTGAGTCACTTTACCCATCACATTGGAATTGTCCTTGGTTTCTTGTGCAGGCAGAGCTTTTGAAACAGGCTGCGCGGTCAGGTCAGGCGTTGGTATCGAGTTTTTTTGGACAAACCAAACAAGGCAGGCAATAAGCAACACATTGCCGGTAACCAGAAAAGCGTAAAATTTCGCTGTCTTGTGGCGGTTTTGTGGCGGTTGCTGGAGAAGAATTTTGTCCGTTACGGTTTCAGACTGAACAATTTGTCTTTCTTGTTCTGATTTACGTAGGGCGTTTAGAATAAAAGACATAATTAATCGGTTATTTCCAAGTGAGGGGAATCAAGGCTACTTGCCATGTTTTTAAGATGAGCCAAGGTCTGGTCTCCCACCTTACCGTCTTCCGGTAATTGATGCTGATGCTGAAAACTTATAACGCGAGCAACTAAATGATCATCATAAAAACGTGGCAGTTCTACGGCTTCGGTTTTTCCGTCAACATGGGTTAACATACGACGCAACCATAGCACGTTATCCGATGACTGGCGCGGATATATCGTTTTAAAGTCCACGATTGATGCAGGTTCCAGCATTAAATAATAACCGTTCCACTGTTCCTGCACATCGGCTACCGGAAAAGTTACTTTATCTTTAAAATGAATCATGGCTTGGTTTTGTCCAAATCCGGTAAGCAAAGCATGGCGCTTTTCTTTACCGGTCAATGAGAACTCCAGAATAACCGGACGATTAAGTGCCAGCATATCTTTCCAATTGGCTTTGCCAAACACACAGCGCAATCCCGTTGTTTCAACATAAGGGCAATCAACTTGATTATTCTCAGGGATGGGTTTGTCCCAGAGTTTCAAGGCGCTGATTAATGCAGCGTTTAATGAATGATCAGGATTATTAATCCAGTCATGAAGCGTTTGTGTTTTTTCAACAGGAAGCGGTTTTTGTTGGTCAGGCAAATTGCCGGGTTCGATGATGTTGATTTTTGTCGGGATGGCTGGGTAGGGTGTTGCCGGATTGATTTTGGCTTGATGAGTAGCGTTCGGCCAAGCTCTTAAAAAATAGAAACCCGTGGCAATGCAGCCTAAAAGCAGCAGCGTTAATAATGCCGTTGGATAAGTCGTTTTTTGATTGGACTCTCCCAGCGTTTCTTTGGCAGCACGGTTAACGATTGCCGGCGTAACAACATAACTGTCGGTTGAGTAAGCGCCCAGCAAGGCGCGATCACAAAGTATATTAATCACTCTGGGAATACCTGAAGACAGCTTGTAAATTTTGTGTATGGCACTGTCTTTAAAAATATCCGGATGACCGTTGCTCACTATCAGTCGATGGCGTATATAAGCGCGGGTTTCTTCCAGAGATAAAGGCAGCAAGTGATAGCGGGCGGTAATGCGTTGATTTAGCTGACGCAAATCTTGTCTTTTCAGTAAATCCTTCAATTCGGGTTGACCGACCAGAATAATCCGCAATAACTTTGTTTTACTGGTTTCCAGGTTGGTCAGCAGGCGGATTTGCTCCAGCACATCCATGCTTAAATTCTGCGCCTCATCAATCAGTAAAACCGTGCGTCTGCCGTTGGCATGGGCGGTGAGTAAATACTGGTTTAAAAGATCAATCAGGTTTTTTAACGTGTGTTGATTTTTGTTATAGATAATACCCAGTTCATCACAAATAGTCGCCAATAACTCGATGGCATTAAGCTTGGAATTTAATATCAGGGCAAGATCTATATTTTGGGGTAATTGCTGTAAAAGGCAGTGGCAAAGTGTAGTTTTTCCGGTACCCACTTCGCCTGTTAAAGCAACAAAGCCGCCACCAAAATCCATACCGTAAAGCAGATGAGCCAAACCCTCCTGATGGCGTGGACTCATATAAATAAAGTGTGGATCGGGCGATATAGAAAACGGCAATTCGCTAAAATGAAAGTAGTGGTTATACAAGGTATTGAATTTTTTCAGTAAAGCTAAAGATATATTATTGTAACCTACAACTTGAAAATCAAGACCTTAAATGTTGGGGGCTTGTCGGTTTAAGATAATCTGGTGGGCTTGTGCTGATTTTTATAGGGTTATTTTAAACAATGAAAGACCAAGATTTGTAATCTGATAAGGTATTATTGGTGGTGATGCTGAACCGGCGGTTTTTTTACCATCTGGTGTAGACCGGAATAAGGCTTTTCGAGAGCAAGCGAGAATATGCGTTTCCGGCACTTTGTACGATATGCCGGAAACGCCACCACGCGCTACGCTTGGGTGGCCTTATTCCGGCCTACGTCTGATTTTAATGATGGTGATGGTGGTGGTGCTGAACCGGCGGTTTTTTTACCGTCAGAGAGCAGGTGTGATTAGTGGTGCCCTGCTCAATTTGCAAGGTGCAGTGATGAACGTCGTGGTGTTCTTCAAGCGTGCGTACACAATCATCAATAAAACTGTCGCCCGGGTGGCCGTTGGGCATGACCAGGTGGACAGTTAGCGCATTTTCGGTGGTGCTCAAACCCCAAATATGCAGGTCATGAATGTCTGTTACCCCTTCTAATTGGCATAGATAGGCATCAATGGCAGGGACATCAATCTGTGCCGGCACTGCACTCATGGCCAGTTGCAGCGATTCACGCAACAAACCCCAAGTGCCGAAGACAATGACGACCACGATAACCAGACTCATAACGGGATCTAGCCAGTACCAACCGGTGTAAAGCATACCGATTCCGGCAAGTACCACAGCAAGAGATACTGCGGTGTCTGCTGCCATGTGCAGGTACGCGCTGCGAATGTTTAAATCGCCTTTGCTGCCTTTCATTAACAGCAAGGCAGACAGGCCATTGATGAGGATGCCAACGGCTGCCACACTGGATACCGTTAGACCTTCGATAACGGGGGGTTGCGAAAAGCGATGAATCGCTTCCCAGGCAATTGCGCCGCAAGCCACCAGCAGTAACATGGCGTTGGCAAGCGCAGCCAGAATTGATGTGCTGCGCAGCCCGTAAGTGTAACGTTTGCTGGGCTGTTTGCGTGCCAAAACCACAGCGCCCCAAGATAAAAGCAAGCCCAGTACATCAGAGACATTATGTCCGGCATCGGCTATTAGTGCCGTTGAATTGGCCAGAAATCCGTAGACAAACTCTACCGCCACATAAACCATATTCAGAAAGATGGTGATTACAAAAGTTCGGCCTTGGTTAGTGGGGGCAGGGTGGTGATGTTTTTCAGAATGCGGGTGGTTGTGTTGATGTGCCATTATTTTATTTCTGCCATTATTTTTTTGATTTTAGCCAATACTTGCTGTTGTTGTGCTTCAGTTAACTTGCTAAAGTCCTGTTCAAACCCGGTCAGGCTGTAGGCCGGTTCGGTGGCAATGTTACTGGCTACGCCAAGACCGCAATCAGCAAATACCCGCTTAATGGGTTCGGCGGCATTATCCAAGGCGATAGAGCTTGATAAAACCGTTCGTAACATGGTGTTAACACGAATAAAAACCGCTTGCCCTGTCAACAGATCATCAGCCATGCTTTTGGCAAATTCGTTTGAATAGCCTTTGCGCTTGGAGTCGGGGAAGGTTTTCATTTGTACCGTAACCGGTGTTTTTTTGTCGATTTGATATTCCAAATTAAAGCGGCTGCCTTGCGAGGCGATCAAGTCATCTGCATCAATAACGGCTTGTAATTTATTGTCTTTGCAAACAATTTCCAGCATCATGTCGTCATAAAGACCGGGGCGGGGCAGCGGTGATTGGGCAAAGCTATAGGTTTGATTGGTTAAGCTGTCACTTTCTTGATGATAGCTCCAGGTATTATCAGCCAATGTATTTAAGGAATGGGTGATTAAAAATCCAAACAACAGTACTAACGTACTGTTACCAAAAAAACGGTTGTGGTTCATTTTAACCCCGAAAAAATGTAGTAGTGACTTTATGACAGGCAGGGCAGGGTGTTACTTCCCTCTGACAAAACATTTTATAGCAATCTGATAAAGGCGTGTGAGGTTTTTTAAAACCTGGCTTACGCAACCAACTTCTCCAGTGCCTTGGTTAACGCAATGTAAGGCATCAGGTTTGCCGGAAAAACCGACTTGATTTCTTGATAAATTCGTCGGTATTGATTGATTTTTTGTTTTTCAGAGGGTAATTCAAAGTAGTTTGCACAGTTTGCAGCGGTGCTTAACAGAATGTTGTTAATCAACAGACATAAGATGCGTTTTATATCCGCCTGTAAATCAGTTGATACTTTTTGCTCCCAATAATCATGCGCAGGCATTTTTGCCAACTGTTCGTAGACTTCATGCAAGCCCAGATAACCGGTGATTTCATTCAACAAGTTATAGACGGTGACAAAGTCGGTTGTGGTTTCAGCGGATAACGAAACAATAAACGGGAAATCATTAAGACGGGTTATAAACGTCAGCCTTTGTGCCAGTGCTTCTGAACAACCTTCTTGCCGATAGGTCTCTATTTGTTGTTTAAGTTGAAGGCTGTCTTGCTGATTAAAATAATGCTCAAAGTCTTGTAGATAGCGGCTATAACAATTGATGGTTTGGGTATCCGGGCGTATGTTTTTATTATGCAATAAAGCCCAGTGACAAAAATCGGTGAGCATTTTTTCAAGCTGGTTCAAATAGTGATATTGAATAGCAGCCGGTATTTTATTGTCCAGCGCATAAATTGACTCACGCAGTGCATCACCGTCCAAAACCCGGTCAAAGGTCAGATAACAACCGACATGATCCAGTATGTTGGCGTTTTCGCTGTCGCTATCCAGACTTAAAAAACTGCATCCCGCTTGATTGATTATTTTATTACTGACGATGGTGGCTTTAATTTCACTGGCCAGAGGATGGGCGGATAAGTCATTTTTATAATGCGTATTAACCTGCTCGGGGAAATAAGCCTGTAAATAACAGGCGCAGCATTCATCGTGTAGCAACGCGGTTTGATCTTGTATCTGCCGGGTTAAGTACATTTTGCTGGCGGCCATTAACACGGCAAGTTCAGGACGGGTTATTAGCTGTCCAGGTCTGGCTAAAATGGTTTTTCCGGGTGGAAAAGATTCAACAATCCGATCCAAAAAGCCAACAGCTTCCAGGCGTTCTGCCAGTTGCAAAAAAGCGGGGGCATTATCGGCACTGCGTAATTGATCTAATGATAAACAAAGACTCTGGGCATAATTATTGGCTAATACCTGTTGGCAAACAGCGTCGGTTATACTGATAAATAAAGGTTGATAGTCAGCAATAACGTGTTTCTTTTGTAAACCGGTTAGCAGGATTTTTAAATTAACTTCATGATCAGAGGTATCGACCCCCGCCGAATTATCAACCGCATCGGTATTAATACGGCCGCCGCGCAAGCTGTATTCAATGCGCGCTTTTTGGGTAAAGCCCAGATTTGCGCCTTCACCAACGACAACAGCGCCCAGGTTGACGGCATCCACGCGCACATTATCATTGCTGCGGTCACCGACTTCTTCGTGCTTTTCAGTGCCGGCTTTAACGTAGATGCCGATACCGCCCAACCATAATAAGTCTACCGGAGCCGCCAACAAATAACGTATCAGAGATTCTCCATCCAGCGTTTTGTAACGTATGCCCAGCCATTTTTTTAACTCGGCTGAAACCGGAATATCTTTATCTGATCGAAAGTAAACGCCACCGCCTTCAGAAATAAGTGTCCGGTCATAATCATTCCAGCTTGAGCCCGGTAATTTAAACAAACGTTTGCGTTCATTGAACAGTGCATGACTGGCAGACGGGTTGGGATCAATAAAAATATGTTGCCCACTAAAAGCAGCGACTAAACGGATACAGGGCGACAATAACATCCCGTTACCAAAAACATCCCCATCCATACTGCCAATACCCAGCACCGTAAAGTCTTCGTTTTGTATATCTTTGCCTAATTCCTGAAAATGCCGTTGTACGCATTTCCAGGCACCGCGAGCCGTAATGCCCAGTGCTTTGTGGTCATACCCCTTGGAGCCGCCGCTGGCAAATGCATCTCCCAACCAGAATTGATAATCGGCTGACACCCCATTGGCAATATCAGAAAAACTTGCCGTCCCTTTATCGGCAGCTACTACTAAATAGGGATCGGGATCGTCATAACTGACGATGCCATGCAATCGGGCGATTGCGCCACCATTATAATTATCGGTTAAATCCAACAGGCTGCGCATCAGGGTTATGTAAGCTTTTTTCCCCGCTTCTTTTATGTCCAGACCGAAGCCTTTGGGCGAGAATTTTAAGAAGTTTTTCTTTAATACAAAACCGCCTTTAGCCCCGGTCGGAATAATTAAGGCATTTTTGCTGATCTGGGTTTGCATGAGTCCCAGTATTTCCGTTCTAAAATCATCGGGACGATCAGACCATCGTATTCCGCCCCGCGAAATTTTACCGCCACGCAGATGAATACCTTCCATATCAACGGCATGGACATAAATCTCGTTTTTTGGTTTAGGGGAGGGCATGTCAATAACGCCCAGGCTATTAATTTTGAAGGCAACAAAATAATCATCTTGGTTACGCCGTAAATGAAAATTACAGCGCATCGTCGCATCTATCAGATTAAACAGGGTGCGTAAAATCCGGTCATCATTAATATCAGTAACGGTAGCCATGCTGTCCAGTAATTGCAGACGCAAGGGAAATAAGGCCAGCTCTTCCCTGAGTACCGGATCATTCCAATCCGGATTGGGTCTGAAGCGGGCTTCAAAATAATTAAACAGGCACAAGGCAACAGAAGGATTATTTATTAAAGCATGATGAACCGTGGCACGGGACGTTTGATGCCCTAGTTGTAAATAATAATTTCGATAGGCCCTCAGTACATCAATTTCTTGCCAGGCCATGCCGGTTAACACCAGTAATTTATTAAGTGCGTCATTATTACTTTTGCCATCCAGTATGACTTGAATGGTTTTTAGTAACGGGTTATTAACACGACTTAAAGGGATACATTGGTTTGTTGCAGTTTTAATGGTAAAGCTTCTAATAAATTGCGTAGTGCCTTTACGGGTGATGGAAAACTGTACCTGATCGATGACTCGTAGATGCATATTTTCCAGAACCGGAAGGTATTCATCCAGAAAATGTGCCTGTTGACTGTAAAAATGCAACCGGTAATCCGTTATTTCTTTATAAGGTTTAAGCAGACTGATAGCGTGGTTTTTTGAGGTGGATAGTTGTTCAAGATGCAACAGATCTTTTAAAGCGTAACGCGGCGAGACCAAGGCCTGGTAGTTAGTCGGTAAAGCGGATTGATATTTTTGCCATAATTGTTGGCCGGTGTCCTTACCCAAAGCCCGTTCAGCTATTTTTTGAAAAGAGGCCGACCAAGATGGGGTGGGTTGGGTTAATTGCACGTCCATTTATTCACCGTTTAAATTATGTACTTTCAGTTGCGTTTAAAACCTGACGCGTTGCGTTACAGATACTTTATAATTTCCAAAACATTGCAGTCATCCAGCTTGGTGTAAGTAACAGAATCCATTAAGGTTCTGATAAAATACAGCCCCATTCCGTTTTCTTTGGGTTGGTCAAAATCAGGCAAGGGCACGGTTTCAAGATCAAAACCCTGTCCATGATCATAAACCTTGATATTCAGCTCATTATCCTGAATATGAATAGTTATTCTGACCGTGTCTTTGGGGGTCATTAGTGCACTATGTTTAATGGCATTTGTGGTCGCTTCGGTTAATACCAGGTTTAAATGATAAGCCAACGCTTCCCGGTCACCGGAAAAGTGTTCGATATCTTTGGCAATATGTTCACCAATGCTGCCAATCAAATCCAGATATTTGGTTTGTGTCGGAATGATTACATCAACCTGTAGAACAGCATTACACATAAATAACCCCTAAGTTTCGTTTTCAAACGCTTCATTTAAATCGGCATAAATCTCAAAAACCCTGTTTAACCGGGTTAGTTCAAACATTGATAATACTTGTGGCTTACACGATACCAAGGCAAGTTTGCCTGATTTGGCAGCCGCATTTTTATAGCCTGACAGCAAGGCACCCAAACCGGAACTATCTATAAAACTTACATTTTCCAGTTGCACAACAATATTGACCTCACCCTCTTCTATCAAATGCAGGATATATTCCTTTAATTCACCAGAATTATGCGCGTCTATTCTTTCTTCCTGAATAAACAGGATGCTGCAATCATTTATTTTTTCGAGATTCAATTTCATTGGTTTGTTAGCGTCTAAAGTTCAAGTTGACTGAGTATAGTCTTTTTATTTTAAAGTTGTTATTTTGGACAGCCTTCAAGTTTGTAAATAGCATAACCCTGGTCGTTTATTTGTTGTCTTAACTCAGTCGGCGCTTCAACGCCATGACAAAAACAACAGTTTTCCGAGGTCACTGTTGCAGCCTTTTCGTCGATGGTTTTTAACCATTCTTTGGCGCAGTTTAAGGCTTTTTGTTGATCTTGCTCATCAATAACAACATCAAAGTGCAAGATTTTACCTCGGCCTGTTTTTGCATAGGTGTCAAATACGAATGAAGTCGTCATAAAAACCGCCTGTAAGTAAAGTTGTTTAGGTAAAAAGAGTGATAAGACAATTTCCCGAGAACCCAAATGCAACGTTTAAAGTTGATAATATACTAATATCGATTCGATACAGGGGCTTATTATGTTACTATAAACATTATTGTCAACTTACTAAATCATTGTTTATATGGGTGCTATGGAAAAGGTTGATGTTTTTGACTTGATTGAACGCATGGCGGCATTAATTCGTTCAGAAGAACGAAAAAAATGCACCGAATTAGGCTTGCAACCGGTTCACTTGCAAGTTTTGGATTATTTATCGCGCTGTAACCGTTACAGCGATACACCCGCTGCCTTGACCAATTATCTTGGCATGACCCGGGGAACGGTTTCCCAAACGTTATTGTTGCTGGTGAAAAAAGGTTTTATAAAAAAAACCACCGATGAGACTGACCGGCGCATGGTTCATCTTAGTCTTCTGGAAGCGGGGAGCGATATTTTAAAGCAGGCTAGAGCCTCTGATTTATTTAAACAGGCCGCATCATTATTTAAAGAACACAACTTTATTAATAATGAAGAAATGTTTATGACAGCCCTTACATCGCTACAAAAAGCCAACAAGTCTCAATCATTTGGTCTTTGTAAAACCTGTCAATATTTCACGGTAACGTCAGGCGGTTTTAACTGTGGTTTAACCAAGGAACCGCTCAGCCAAAGTGATAGTGAAAAAATATGTCAGGAGCACAGTATTTTATAGATTTCCGGTTAGTGACAGCGTAACCTGTCAAGCTTGTGTGTAACAATATAACTTAAATTTGTGACCACCTCAAATCATTAAAAAATAGAATACAGATGACACGGATAAGGGGCGTTTTTCAATCTTATGAAAACATTACCTATAAACACTTAAGGTCTTTTTTCGACTAAAAATAAAATCCGTTAAACCACTTAAAATCTGTGTCATCCGTGCTCTATGATCGAAGCCAATATCGACTGGGTCGTTACTTAAATTTCAACTATTTTATAAATAGCCGGATTTACCATCATGACTGAACTGGAAAACTTCAAGCTTTTGGGCATTGCCTTGGCAATCGGTTTGTTAATAGGTTTGGAACGTGGCTGGCGGACTCGCGACAGGGCAGAAGGTATGCGGGTTGCAGGACTGCGTACCTACGGGATGATTAGTTTGTTGGGCGGTTTGTCGGGCATTTTGTCTCAGCAAGTAAACCCTTTTTTGATGGGGTTTGTTTTTCTGGGTCTTACTTTGGTCTTGTTGCTTGCCTACAGTAAAAGTCTGGATAAATTTCAGGATTTTAGTATCACCAGTATCATCGCCTCGCTGATTGCCTTTACTTTGGGTGCATTAACGGTTTTTGGCCATATTACGCTGGCATCTGCAAGTGCTGTGGTTATTACCTCATTGCTGGGTTTTAAACCGTTGCTTCATGGCTGGTTAAAAAAACTGGAACAAGAAGAGTTAAACGCAACGCTAAAATTATTGCTGATCTCGGTTGTTATACTCCCGATATTGCCTGATCAAGGTTACGGCCCTTGGTCGGCTTTTAATCCGTATCATATTTGGCTGATGGTGGTGCTGATTGCAGGTATTTCTTACCTGGGTTACTTTGCCATCAGGATTGTGGGTAACCAACATGGACCGGTTTTGACAGGTGCCTTGGGCGGATTAGTTTCTTCGACAGCCGTTACACTTAACTTGTCAAAGTTATCAAAGCAACAGCCCGGCATGCAAAACGTTCTGGCGGCCGGCATTTTAACTGCTTGCGCCACTATGTTCACACGCACCCTTCTTTTAACGTCAGTTATCAATCCTGCCTTGTTCCGGGCGTTGCTTCCTGCGCTGCTGGTTATGGCTCTGGTTACTTATTTGGCGGCTTTTTTATTATGGCGAAACAGGCAAGGCTTTCAACCCATTGACGAGATAAAACTACAAAACCCTTTTCAACTCGGCATGGCGTTAAAGTTTGGTGCCTTTTTAGTGGTCATCATGTTATTGTCAAATTTGCTAAAAGATTATTTTGGTGACATGGGTACTTACTTTTTGGCGGCGATTTCCGGTTTGGCCGATGTTGACCCCATTACCCTTTCGATGTCACAAATGAGCAAAGATGCCTTGGAAGTCAGAGTCGCCGCTATGGCTATTCTTATTGCGGTATCCGTCAATTCAGGCATCAAGAGCATTTTTTCATGGGTTATAGGTGGCAGGGCATTGGCACTTAGAGTCGTTAGTACCTTGGTGGGCGCAGTTGTTGTCGGCTTATTGATCACGTAGGTGTGCACACGACTCACACCCGCCTCTCGACAAATTTCAATATATCAAAGGTAATTGTCGCGTATTTGAAATTATTGCCCGGTTTGCGGATGTTTAGCCGTCCATTCACGGGAGAGCCTTTGCCCTTCTTCTATTTGTGAGGGGGTTAACTTTTTAACGAGACTATCTCGCGACGTTATCGCATTTTCAAAACCATGAGCAGCCGCCAGATTTGTCCACATATAGGCTTGAGCATAGTCTTGCGGGACGCCTTGGCCTTTTTTGTACATTACGCCAAGATTAAATTGCGCCTTGTCATGGCCCTGATCAGCCGCCTTGCGATACCAAGCGACGGCTTGACTGTAGTCTTGCTGGACACCTTGGCCTTCGCTATACATCACGCCGAGATTGAATTGCGCTTTTTTATGACCCTGTTCAGCTGCCTTGCGATACCAAGCGGCGGCTTGGTTGTAGTCTTGCTGAACGCCACGGCCTTCGTAATACATCACGCCGAGATTGAATTGTGCTGCCGCATCGCCCTGATCAGCAGCCTTGCGATACCAAATGGCGGCTTGCTTGTCATCTTGCGGGACGCCATGGCCTTCGTCATACATCACACCGAGATTAAATTGTGCAACCAGGGAGCCCTGATCAGCGGCCTTGCGATACCACGCGACTGCTTGGCTATTACTTTGCGGGACGCCTTGGCCTTGTTCATACATCATGCCGATATTGGTTTGCGCCATGGCATGACCTTTTTCGGCGGCCTTGCGATACCATGCGGCCGCTTGCTTATAGTTTTGCTGGACACCTTGCCCGTCGTAATACAACACGCCGAGATTGAATTGTGCCGCAGCATCACCTTGCTCAGCTTTTTCGCGTATTTGTTCCACGCTTTCGGCAGCACTGGGTATTGATTCGGTTTTTTGCCAAATTGGCGCACAACCGACCAAGAATAGGACAGAGAGAACTATAAGCACAAATAAACTACGCATATCGACTCCTAAAAAGTCATTCGCTTAAAATTAAGAATTAAATAATAACATATAACCGACATTCCGCACCCCAGCCAAGATGAGAATGATTTAAACTACACTTA
>JBAXXH010000016.1:0-43562 GCA_037127995.1 Methylococcaceae bacterium
AAGGATACCTGAGCGCCTGAGAAATTTTTAGATGGTGGGGTTAAGCGCTTACAGTATAGCCATCTGTTTAGTCGCTTGGCAGACCAGTTGAACAGCCGATCTGAAGCTAAGTTGACGCGGGATTATATTATTCATAACGGCGGCCTGGGCCAGATTACCGCGAATAATATTGTAGGCCAAAAGATGCACCGCGATTTCTTTTTGCACCATCTCCGGGGTTTTACAGCGTAACATTTCCATGCCCATATGGGTTTTATTGACAAGAAAATCCGATTCGATTTTCCAGCGCTCTTTATAGAGGCTTGCCAGTTCCTGCTTGTTGAATTGTTTGGCATTAAGCAGGGTCGTGACATGAACAATGCCCTTGACCTTGAATTCCCTGACGGTAATAACCTCAGGTAAATCGGCATAATCCAGCGCAGTCATCCATACCGGTTTCCGTTTAGGTTTTTTCCATTCAACCTGATGATCTTTGGCACCCAGTTTAAAATCCGCTTTTTTATTGGCATGAAGCGGGAACAGCACGGGAATGCCTTTAGCTTGCATTAAGGCAATAATGGCAAAGGTACAGTAATATCGATCACCCAAGAGAAAGTCTCCGGCTACCAGCGTGTTCAACATTTGACTGAACAGCGAGGTCTCACCGGTACCCTTACCTTGATAGGCGGCCATGCGATAATCGATAACAGTTCCCGTCGCCAGCGAGATTAACGCAACCAAACGTGCAATGGGATAAGGGCTTGCTGTCATCACGTTCCTTCATCACCTGTATCAGTTTCTGTTTGATGCTCCAAGCGGTATTGTAGGAAACACCCAATTGGCGGTGTAATGAAAGAGCTGAAATACCTGTTTTCGCTTGCGTGACCAAGTGGATCTCGAGAAACCAAGTGGTTAACGGGAGCTTCGTCGCAGAAAAAATGGTACCGCTTATGAGGGAATGTTGATGATGGCAGCGATTGCACTGATAGACCGCCCGTGCTTTCAGAGTAAAGTAGGTTTTCCCTCCACACTCCGGACAAACATAGTCTTGAGGCCAACGGTACTGAAACAAGGCTTTTCGACACTGCTCTTCAGTTCCATAATCTTTCCTGAACTTAACCAGGCTATAGTCTTTTTGAAATTGTACTTTGTTTTTCATGACCTTACGCTCATTCATATGTTGGTGCTCTGAGTAAAGACTTTTTTATGATTTTGACTATTCTTTGTGGGTAATCAGGAAAAGATATTCGCCATTATCTCATTGGTTTTGAGTATAAAGATGCTAGTCTCGTTAGTTCAATTTTAACCTAAGAGTATGAATATTCTTTACAAGTATTTACATCAACTATACATAACAAAACGCTGTACCGGACCAGTCGGTGAACCTAACATTAGACATAAGGAACCTTTAATAATGAACCTCCCCGCCAAATCCGAATGGCTCATACCCGCAGGTTTAATTGCGCTCAGCTTCATCCCGATTGTTGCCGGCACTTTCCGCGTGGTTGGACTTGGCAGCGGTGCAGAGATTACGCCAGATAACGCAAGGTTCTTCGCGGCACCCTTGTCAGTGGTGCTGCACATTATTAGCACCGTGATCTACTGCGTTCTCGGCGCTTTCCAATTTCTCCCCCAGCTTCCGCCGCCGCAAAACCCAATTGGCACCGTGCGACCGGGCGGATACTGATTCCTTGCGGGCTTGGCGTCGCACTCTCGGGCCTGTGGATGACCCTGTTTTATCCGCCAGTCAATTTTGACGGCCCGGTCCTTTACGCAATCCGACTTCTGGTTGGCTCGGCGATGGCCTTATGTCTATGTCTCGGCTTTGCTGCTATCCGCAAGCGCGACATCCCGCATCACCGAGCCTGGATGATGCACGGCTATGCCCTTGGTCTGGGTGCCGGTACACAGGTTTTTACTCATCTCCCGATGTTCCTGTTTCCGAGCATACAAGGGGAACTGGCAAGGACACTCTGCATGGGAGCGGGCTGGGTCATCAACCTTGCGGTGGCCGAATGGTTAATTTCGCGTAAGCGCCGCAGGCAGTCAATTTGAAAGCTCACTTTTCGCTGCCAGTTATGTCGAACGTAATTGAACGGCGGCTTTAAAGTATATTGCAGACGTTGGTTGATCTAAACCGTCTGGCCGCTCTTGGCCGTGAGCTGGCGGTCATTTCCAACTAAAAATCAAAACACTCTCGGGGTGGCTTGGGTTATGGGCTATTTTTTAAATAAATCTCCCGCTGCCTCTTGCCATCCCCCTTTTTTAAAGGTGGAGGTGCATACTGACCATAGCGAGAGCTTCAACGACCGTATTTTCCATCTTGAATACTGTGTTAAAACCGCACATATTAAATACTGACTGGACGTTTCCCTTGACGTTCGCCAAACAGGCCCGGCCACCTTTTGCATTCAGTAATTTGGCCATAACCAAGAGCCCGCGCAAGCCGGCGCTGCTAATGTAGTCAAGTTGTTCAAAGTCGACCACCATATAAATATGCCCGCTATCAATCAATTCCTGAATTTTTTTTTCATACGCCGGCGCAGTAACCGCATCCAGCCTCCCGCTAACCGTTACAACGACGGCATTATTTTCTATTCTGGTTTGCAAATTCATGGATGACATTCCTCAAGGGAGGTTATTTTTTAATCAGTAATTGTAATCTGTTTTTGCCGTTCAGGCGCAGGTACTCAATGCTTTCGGTCAATTTTGTTATGATCGTCAAGCCCAGATCATCGTCGGATAAGTTGTCGCTCGCAAGCGGATCTGCTGCCTCTCCCGTACTTTCACAGACCACCTCCAGGTGCTCGCTCTTTTCCAAACAGGCAATAGTCAAATCAAGCACTATCGAAGGCAAATACGGGGTGTAAACTTGCAGTAATTCTTCAACCAACAACAATAAGCTGTCTCTGGTTTTCTTTGGCAGGATCTGTTTTTCACAAAACGTCTCGATTTCCGCATTCATGGCATACAGATCATAATCAGGCGAACTGATGCGGCGGGTATAACTACGAATCCTTTGGATGAACGCCCGGGTCTTTTCTTTTTGAGGGTTATCAAAAATCTGTTCCGGGGAACCTTCTTCGTAGATAATCCCTTCGTCCATATACAATATCCGGGTTGATACGTCACGGGCAAAGTCCATTTCATGGGTAACAATCAGCATGGTCATACCTTCCCTGGCAAGACGACGTATAACGGATAGCACTTCACTTACCCTGGTTGGATCCAGCGCTGAAGTGGGTTCGTCAAACAGGATGATCTGGGGTTCCATCGCCATGCAGCGGGCAATAGCCACACGCTGTTGTTGACCACCGGAAAGCTCGTCCGGAAAACTATCGGCTTTTTCGGCCAGCCCCACCAGCCTCAGAAGATCCATGGCTTTTAGCTGCGCAGCTTTTTTGTCCATTCCCTTAAGCTTGATGGGCCCGATGGTCAGGTTTCCCAGCACGGACAGGTGGGAAAAAAGATTAAATGATTGAAACACCATGCTCATTTTCTGGCGTATTTTAGCCACATCGGCCTTTTTATCGAGAATATCTACGCCGTTGATGTGGATAGTCCCACCGCTTGGAAATTCGAGCAAGTTAAGACATCGCAGAAAGGTGCTTTTCCCGAGACCGGAAGCGCCGATGATGGAGACAACCTCGCCGGTTTTTATTTCCGTCGTGATGTCTTTCAGGACGACCAAGCCGCCGAATTTTTTTGACAAATGCTCAACTCTTATCATGACTTACCTTGCGTGCGCCTTTTGTATTTCGGGTCGGTGATCCGCTCAAGATAATCCAGTGACTCGATTAGAACCCATGATATGGCAAAATACAGGATTGCGATCATGATCAGCGGAAAGAACGCGTCAAAAGTGCGGCTGCGAATGATATCGCTGGCCTTTGTCAAATCCTGTACAGCGATGTAGCCGACGATGGAGGTCATCTTGACCAAGGAGATGAATTCCCCCTTATAAACCGGCAAAATACGCTGCACGGTCTGCGGGAGGATGATGTACCGGAAAGTCTTTAATTTGCTAAAGCCCATGGAGATACCGGATTCGGTCTGGCCTTTGTCTATTCCCTCGATGCCGGATCTGAATATCTCGGACACGTAGGCGGCAAAATTCATCCCGAAGGCAATAATAGCCACCAACACCGGATTGATGTCGATTGATGCGAAGACGACATAGAAAATCAGCATCAACAGAACCAGAACCGGTATGCCGCGAACGATGTTGATATAAATCCTGGCAGGCAGGTTAAGGATAGTCCGCTTTGACATCCGCATAAAACAGACCAACCCACCTAGCACGGTTCCGAAGAGCATAGCGAATAGGGAAATGACCACGGTCGTTTTCAGTCCGTCCCAGATCAGGAGGTAGCGACTTTCCTGGATAATGTTGCTGTAAAAACTGTTGACGAGCCCGGAGAGGAATGAGGAGGTTTCCGTTACTGCCTTGACACCGGAATCATAGCCTGCCAAATTCTTCCTGAGGGCAAATACGTTGGCTCCGAGCTCATAGTAGGGATCCGAAAAATCGATCCGGGTTTTGCGCTCTTTGGTGAGCATCAAGGTGCTGTCAATCATGGCGATCTTACCGGCTGAAACAGCGGCGATCAGGTTGCCGAACTCCATATCAGAGTATTCGACCTTTTTGTTGAGATAGGCCCCGAAGCGCTCCGCAAGCTCGATATCAAAGCCAATCAACTTGTTGTCCCGGATTGCGGCGAAAGGCAGCCCCTTGTCGCTGACAATGCCAACGACGAGGACGCCATTGGCACCCGAATTGGAGATCTCCGGCATCATGGTGTCGGCATTTTTTAGCCAGCGCTTCACCATATCGTCGAAGTCGCCATTAGACTTGATTTGTTTGAGGAAAACATTGAACCGTTCCCGCAAGATACCGTTCTCCTTGTTGAAACCCATCCCGATCGGGTAGGACAGCAAAGAATTCCCCAGTAACCCAAGCTCACTGTCGCCGCGAAGAATTTCAAGCAGCGTTTCCCGGGTATAGATAGCGGCATCGACTTTTCCCGACCGCACGGCCAACAGCAGGTCGGGCAGGGATTTGTATTGAAGAATGGTTGCTTTCGGGTAGTGCTCCATGGCATAGGTATCGTGGACTGAACCTAGCAGCACACCGATGCGTTGGTCTTGGAGATCGGCAATCGAAGCCAGTTTTTTCTGGCTGCTTTGGGCAGATTCAATATTATTCACGGGCAAGATATTTTTCTTCAATGCAAATACCTTGGTATCCATTTCGTAATAGGGGTCGGAAAAATTGATTTGTTTTTTTCTCTCTTCCGTCACATAAATGGCACTGGCAATCAGGTCGGCCTTACCCGTTGAAACGGCAGCAATCAGGCTACCGAAATCCATGTTGGCAATCTTGAGCCCTTTCCCGACATAGGCCGCGAACCTTTCGGAAAGCTCAATATCAAACCCGGTCTGCCGATTATCTTTAACGGCATTAAAAGGGAGTCCGACATCGCTGGTGCCAACGACAATTTCGCCATTCGGTTTTGCGGGCCCGATGACGGGCATATAAGTGTCGTCTTGTTCCATCCAGCGCTGGATCATATCTGCGTGGATGCCATTTTCCTTGATCTGCGCTAAAAATTGATTAAATTGAGCCATCAGAGCCTCATTGTCTTTTTTGAAGCCGACGCCTATCGAAAATGAAAACAACGGATCACCTAACAATCCCAAACTGTCGTCCTGGCGCATGATTTCGCGCAAAGGCCCGGCATCGAATAGTGCGGCATCGACCTTGCCGGTCTTGACCGCCAAAACGACATCGGCAGGGGACTTATAGTGGAGGATAGTAGCATCTGGATAGTTTTTCAGCGCATAAGTGTCATGAGCGGAGCCAAGCAGCACCCCGATTCGCTTGTTTTTCAAGTCGCCGACGGATGCGAGCTCTGAGTCTTGCTGTTTAGCCGTATCACCTGGCTTCACAGACGTTTCCTGTTTGGCTGTAGACTCCGGCAATGGCAGCCGTCTAACCAGCGCTGAAATGTCATTTTCAACATACGGAAGAGAAAACAGCACCAGTTTCTTATGCTCTTCGGTGACAATTTCACTTTTTCTGCAACCAACGAGAAAAGCGATTGCCGCCAGAATTATTACCATTAACAGTGTTTTTTGTTTCATATCCCCTTCCCTGCATAGTTTATGATGACTTTATTTGACGTCATTTTTATAGCCAGCATGGTAATGTCGTCTGATTGGGGTGCACCATTGACATGGCCTGTCAGTTCTGTGCTTATGTAGTGGATCATGTCTAAAAGTTTTTCTTTTGGGGCCAGTTGCAAAGCTTTCAGCAACTGCGCCTCCCCATACATTTCTTCTTTTGGGTTTCTTGCCTCAGTCACGCCGTCTGTATAAAGAAACAGGGTATCCCCAGGTTTTAAAGTGATACGTTCAGTCTCATAGAGGGTTTCCATTAGGGGGCCAAGCATAAATCCCGGTTTCAAGGTGAGGTATCTTACACCCTGCGCGTCAATGATCAGCGGAGGATTGTGTCCGGCATTGGCAAAACGCACGTCCCCGGTGGTGATATCAAGGATGGCGCAGAACACCGTGGTGAACATGCAGCTCTCATTGTCCGATGCGAGAATATTGTTAACGGAGAAAAGCATTTTATCAGGCTCGCCCAGGCGCTGGCCTTCAGTCTTTAGCAGGGTTTTGGCCACCATCATGTAAAGCGCAGCGGGGATTCCCTTGTCGGAAACGTCCGCAATAAGAAAACAAAGATTATTCTCGTCAATGAAAAAGAAGTCGTAGAAATCACCCCCAATCTCTTTGGCAGGAACCATCGATGCGTAAATATCAAACTCGGGATGATCGGGAAAGGGGGGGAAGGTGCGCGGCAGCAGGCTGGCTTGGATAATGGTGGCGAGTTTGAGCTCGCTCTGGATGCGTTCCTTGGCGGCCGTGGTCGCGGTCAGATTCTTGATGTATTCTTTGAGCGACTCCTTCATCACCTGAAAGTCGTGCGTGAGCACACCCACCTCATCATTCGATCGCGCCGTTGGCAATGCCACGTCAAAGTTTCCGGAAGCGATCTCATCGGTCGCCTCAGTCAGTAATTGCAGCGGTTTTATGATGGCCCTGGCAATGTAAATAACCGCCAGGGTCAGCAGCAATATCCCGATAAAACCCATCGCCGCCATGGTCATGCTCAACTTTCTGACATTCTCCAGAAATTCTGCCTCAGGAAAAACGACGGCAAGCGTCCAGCCTGTCGACGGGATCGGCGCGGAATACATCCAGCTCCTTGTGCCTGCCAGGCTGGTGTAATGAACGAAGCCGGACTCGCCCCTGATCATTTTCTTGCCTAGCTCCCTGAGGGAGGGATCATTGCGGGCCTCCGCGATGCTGAAGAAGGTTTCGTTCATGATGGCGTCCTTCAACACCGGGTGGGCAAGAATCATCCCGTTACGGGAAAGGAGCGCCGCGTAGCCAGTCTTAAGTATCTTGACGGAGGCGATAAGCGCCGTCAAAGAATCAAGGGAAATGTCTGCTTCCACAATTCCCTTGAGTTGTTTCGTTTCGCCCTTTCTATGATAGAACGGGATTGAACAGGTAGACATCAGAATATTGCCCCCGCCTTCATCGAAATAAGGTTCGCTCCATTCGAGTTTGCCCAACTCACGCGGAATTTGATACCAATCCCAATACAGGTAAGGCTCGTGCTGATAGGTCTTTTCCAAGTGGCTAAAAACGATTTCCCCCTTTTCCCGGTAATAATAGGGCGCATACAGGCGCTGTGTGGCGCTGAAAGCATAGGGTTCAAAGGCAATGCCTGAGCCATAAATTTCGGGATTGTTTTCGACGGTCGTTCTAAGCAAGGAATGGAGTTGTTGCCCGGTATAGTTGCCTGTCTCCAGCGAGTGGGCAACCCCTTGTGTCACTTTGGCAACCGCAGTCAACTGTATCTCTATCCGATTGACCAATGACATGACCAGGTTGCGGGCATTGCTTTCCAGCTCCGTTTGCAGGAAGACGCGGGATTGGTAATAGTTATAGCCGAGTGTCACGGCAAAGATGACAACGCTGAAAAGCGTGATAACCAAAGCGAGCCTGGTGACGATGCTATTTTTTCCCGGCATCAGCCCTCCATGAAAATATGGCATAGTCAGGATAAGTGCGGATCAGACCCTGTTTTTGCAGGGCATGGCATACGGCCAGGTAGTCCAGCTCCTTTAGTTGTCCGAACCCTGCCTCGGGAGCCGCAGGCATCATTAGCTCCCGCATCCGGTCAAGCATCCATTTCTGATGCATCCTGCCAGCGGGCAATTGGGCTTCGTGCATGTATTTGAGGACTATGTCCAGCGCTTCGTCCGGATGATCAAAGGCGTAGCGCCAACCCTCCAGCGATGCCGTGACAAAGGCAGTTGCCAGGGCAGGATCTTTGAGGAGAGTCTTTTCCATGGTGTAAATCCCGTCCTCCAAGAAATTCATGCCTTGATCCCGGAGGAAAATGACATTCAATTCCTCGGGATCAATGCCGGAATCGAGGATGGTGTGATACTCATTAAACCACATAGCGGATGTCACATCGACGCCACCGCGCAGAAAGAGATTGACGGTGTGGGACTGGCGCACTTCTCGAACTTTGATATGTCGGTTGGCGAAGAACCTGCGGATCGGTATTGATACCTCGTTCCCCCATAACCCCACTTTTTTGCCCTCCATATCGGTAATGGTCTTGATGCCGGCCGTTTTTTTTGAAATCAGCATCATCGAAGATCGCTGAATGATTTGGGCCAAATTTACGAATTCGGTTCCTGCAGAACGATGCTGTAGGGCGCTGGATAAACAAAGAATGGCGAAGTCGGCAATGCCTTTCTCTAAAGCGTCAGAGGAAGAATGTCCGGGCCCTGCCCTGAGTATTTTGAGGTCAATGCCATTGCGTGCATAGATTCCCTTGTCAAGCGCTACGTAATAGCCGGCAAACTGGGCTTGTGGTGTCCACAACGGCATGAAGGTAGCCTTTTTCAATGGCGTTTCGGCTGCGCCAAGAGGAAGCATTACGACCCCTGCTATGAAAAATAGAAACATCACTGCAGTGATCGGATACTTCTTTCGTTGAGTGCGTTTCTGATGCCACATCTTGTTCATGATTACTTCTATTTGATCCTTCAGGATAAAGGCGACTCACTAAAAGACCCTGCATAACCGACCAATCCAGTGAATTATTGTAATTTCAAAGGGAAGCGACTGGCAATTAAAGCGGGTTATCCATTGCCTGATTCCGCCAACAATTACCGTCAACAAACCCTACAAAACCACACTATAAAACTTTTATAAAGTATACTCTGAAATATTTTTTACAACCAGATGATAGAAGTTAGTTTCATAAAAACCTTTACCTATTATTTTATAATAATTTGACTAATCTATCGAACCCACCCAAGCACGTATCTCATTATGACCACAACCAATCAGGTTTCATATTTCTGGGAGTGAGCGACTCAACTTTCCGGCAGATTAAGGCCATGAAATCGAGCAGGTGTTCCCAGCCATCGAAGCACCTGTAGTGACAGACCCCAATTAATTTGTGCTAGACTGTCGTTTTAAATAAGCGATAAATTAAATAGATGCCTCGACCGCCTATTGAAATTCTTGGTGCAGTTCAACGACAGGATAGCCAGAACGCGGATATCCCTGTTTTCGGCGTCACCTTAGAGAAAGCCAACCGTTACAACAGACCCGCAACCATGGAGCAGTAGCATGAGACGCCAGGATGCGGTGGTCAACCCGGAATCCGCGCAGCTCTATAAGCTGCTGTGCTGGGGGCTGGCCGTGGAGGTGCCTATCGTGATCATGATGATCACCAGCGCGGTGCTGGCCGACTCCGCAGCGCTCATTGCCATCGCTGCCCAGTCAGGGATCGCACTTGTCATCAACGGCTTCGCCGTCTACGCGATGCTCCAGGTGATGCGCGAGAACGCTTATAACTTCCCCTACGGAGCGGGTAAACTCGAGAATTTCTCCGCCTTCCTATGCGGGATTTTCTACGTCCCGTCGGGGCTCTTTGTTATCTTCGAATCCGTCGAGCGGCTGATCCATGCGCCCGAGGTGGGCTACCTCTTGGGTCTGATCCCTGTGTCGATAACATTTCTTAGCGGCGCTGTGCTCTTCATCTTCGCCTCCCGCCTGATGCGCCGCACGCACAATCCCTCGCCGCTGCTCATCTCGTACAGGGCGGACTACCTCATTGGGATGCTTACCGACGGCGGCGTCATCATCGCCTTCGCGATAGCGACGGTGCTTGTTGATCTCGGCGAACCGGCCATTGGCGACCGCATCGACCCGGCAGTTGCCCTCGCCATCGCCTTCTACATGCTCTGGGTCGGCGTGTCGCTGGTGCGGCAAAATTTCCGCGCCCTTATGGATCTTCCGCTCTCAGAGGATGAGCAGATTATGGTCACGCGCGTGCTTGCCCGTTACTACACCGACTACGACTTTCTCGGCATCCTGTGTACGCGATCAAGCGGCACTCGTCGCTTCGTGGAAATCGAACTGGGCTTCAACGGCAAGAAGAGCATGGAGCATGTCCACGTCCTAAGCCGCAACATGGTGGAGGCTCTGGGCGAAGAACTGCCCGGCCTGCACTTTCGCATCGTGCCGGTGTGGGAGCCAGAGGATTGAGGGCCGGCGCGTTACCGTGATTGGCCCAAACGATATTGGTAAATCAACTCTGCTGCGTACTTTGGTGAGTGAGCTGGCACCGGATGCCACACTGCCCCGCTTAAGTTGATTGCCGACACCTTCAAACTGGACGGAGCTTGTAACCCCGTCCTTAACGCGCTCAAGATACCGAAGCGTGGGAACGATGTAAAAATTTAATATTAATCTATTAATCTGTGGCAGTTTTTTTGCGCGTTCCCGAGTTGACGTTATAGCTGTACGAGTGTGCCGAAAACGCCACCACGCGCTACGCTTGGGTGGTTCCTGCCTAGAATTTAAATCATCTTTTCGATGGGACTTGGAGCAATCATGCACCAACAGACAACTTGAAAGCGTTGTATTAAAGTCCTTGGCAAGATTTCTCAATAGCCATCATGGAGGAACATTATTTGATGGCCGGATTGTTGGCTTAGAAAACGATTTCAAGACACTTAAAAAAACAAAATCAGGATGGCTTTGACAGACCCTGATGACAGCGATAGCGGCTAATCTTGGCGCTGATTTATGCACACACATTAGTAGTTTGTTTCATGTCATAGAGACTAATGCTGTTTGTCGACTGATTGTTTTACCCTCCGACAGACCGGTATCTTTAAACCAGGGAAACGCGCTAAAACTGTTTCTCAGAACGGGTGGTGGATCGCGGGATTTAAATATCCAGGAGGCGCTGGAGTTTGCGCCCATCCGCTGCAAAAGTACCCGTTAGCAAGTGCAGTCGGGTGTCATAAATTCTTAACAATAAAAAACTATTGGTTTTTGAGATAGAATGATAGCATTTGGAAGACTACGTGACAGTTCAGTGGGTAGTTTACATTCAGTCAGGTATCTAATACAGTAATCGCTTGTTAATTAACGAATACATTGCCGGAACTGCCGTAATTAACAACCTGGCCGTTCTAAATCCAGCAAATAATTAAGAAGCGTCTAAATTAATGGTTATCTGTCTGGCTTTTTATTGACACTTAAAAGTTAGAGAAGAAATATGAAACAATATAGTGCTGAATTTATTGGAACATTTTGGTTGGTTCTGGGTGGTTGCGGTAGTGCGGTTTTGGATGCGGCTTTTCCTGACCTGGGCATAGGCTTTCTGGGCGTGGCTTTTGCCTTTGGCCTAACTGTTTTGACCATGGCTTATGCGATAGGCCACGTTTCCGGTTGTCATCTTAATCCCGCCGTATCCATCGGACTTTGGGCAGGTGGCCGTTTTCCGGCAAATAAACTGTTACCTTATATTATCGCTCAATGTTTGGGCGCGATAGTTGCAGGCGGAGTATTGTATCTGATTGTTAGCGGCAAAGCTGATTTTACGACAATCGGTGGTTTTGCTTCCAATGGCTACGGTGAGCATTCGCCCGGCGGATTTTCCTTGTTAGCCGCACTGGTGACAGAAATTGTCATGACCATGATGTTTCTTTTCATCATTTTATCAGTTACCCACAAAAATGCACCCAGTGGCTTTGCCGGTCTTGCCATTGGTTTAAGCCTGACCTTGATTCATTTAATCTCTATCCCTGTCACCAATACCTCGGTCAACCCGGCAAGAAGTCTTGGCGTTGCAATTTACGCAGGCGACTGGGCATTAGGCCAACTTTGGCTTTTTTGGGTTGCCCCCATTGCCGGTGCTTTACTAGGTGCGTTAATTTATCGTTTTATCGGGAATGATGAAGATTAATTGATCTATTAATAATGATAATGGCTATGCTAATTACGAAGACACGAAGGACAAGTAGAAAAACTTTATGTCCTTTGTGGGTTAGTAACGAGCACGAAATAGGTAAAGCAACTTGAACCTCTGGTTTATTTAGCAGCGAATTTTTCGGCATCGTTTATTTCCTCGGTTGACACTTTTAGCAATGACAACTGCTGTCGGGCTAGCGCTAGATAGATAGCGTAACCCGACAAATCCAAATGTATGTGTCAACCACTTTTGGGCTTCTATAAAAGATGTCCATTTTTTAAATGTAAACAGGTTCAAGTTAAACCATGCACGTTCCTGAATTAACGCCATAGCTTAATGGCTAACTTGAGCAATCCAGTCTTGCAGGTTGTAATAATTGGTAATGCGAGCCACTTTGTTGTCACGGATTTCAAAAAACGCACCGGCGGGTAAATTATATTTTTGTCCTTTTGCCGCTGGCAGACCTTCATCTGTTTTAATATATTCGCCCAATACCACAAATTCAGCAGCGGCACGTTTGCCATCGGCTGTCGCCATAATAACCATATCAACCAGTTGTTCTTTGTAGTTGAAGTTCATGCACCCCATGAACTGGGTAAAGGCTTCTTTGCCAATTTCCCGTTTGCCTTGATTGATGTCATGGATTACATCATCAGTAAGCAAATTTAAAAAGGTCTCCATATCGCCGCCATTAAAAGCCGCATAGTAGCGTTCTACCAAGTTAATACTGTCTTGTTGATTCATGTTTTTCCAAGTTTATAAGTTAGTAATATGTTGCATTGTCGATGAAAAGCACGAAAACCAAAAGTAAACGCTTAAAAGCAACACGATAAAGTAAGACAAGATTGCAAACCTCCGACCGGCGTGGAGTTTTTATGCATCTTTCATTCGGAGGTCATTATTCTTCCGATAGCTTATAGACGACAAACAACAACAATGCAGCCGTCAACACCGCTATACCAATAATTGCAAGCAAACCCATTAGCATATCTATAACTTCTTGATCTCTTTTGTTCTTTGAGAAATCTTGATTACCAATAAAAAAATAACTGCTAATAAAAATACGTTAAAAAATGCGCCAAGCCAAAATATAGAATCTACATGAGTCTCATCAAATCGTTTGATTATTCCACCCACTACAATTATTAACATACCGAATGTCAACCTCATTGCCACTCTTAACGTATTTAAAATTTCTTTAACTTAATCTAATTTACTCCTAATTTCACAATACATTTTAATTTAATGACTGTCAATTTTTAATCAACGCGTAACGGTGCAACCCCGTTACGCGTGAGCATAACTTGTTCAACTATTATTTTTGGATTCACTTCCCTGTTTATTTTTTCCTGCTTTTCGTGGACTACAATTTTAAATCAATCCTTTCCCCAGCCGCCCTCACGCAAGGTTACGGTTCGGTTAAATACCAGTTTTCCGTCAATACTGTCCACTGCATCCAGGCAAAAATAGCCGGTTCTTTCAAATTGGTATCGACTTTCCGGGATTGCTTGAGCCAGAGTGACTTCTACGCGGCAACCGTTAAGAACTTCCAGTGAATCCGTATTGATGGCATCCAGAAAGTTGTCTTCATTGTCCGGGTTAGGCACTGTAAACAAGCGGTCATACAAGCGAATTTCTGCCGAATATGAATGTTGCTCGGAAACCCAATGAATAACGCCTTTTACCTTACGTCCTTCCGGATTTTTACCCAGCGTGTCAGGATCATAAGTACAACGCAATTCAGTCACAATCCCTTCAGCATTTTTGATGACTTCGTTACATTTTATAACGTAAGAACCACGCAAACGAACTTCGCCACCGTCAATCAAGCGCTTGAATTTTGGTGGTGGAACTTCGGCAAAATCATCCCGTTCAATCAAGATTACTTTAGAAAAAGGCACATTGCGTTTGCCCAGTTCAACTTTTTGCGGGTGATTGCTTATTTCCAGTTGCTCCGTTTGGTCTTCAGGATAATTATCTATCACTACGCGTAACGGTTGTAAAACCGCCATTGCCCTGGGCGCATTTTCGTTTAAATCTTCACGAATGCAATATTCCAGCACGCCCATTTCTATCCATGAGTTTTGTTTGGTAACGCCGATGCGTTCGCAAAAATCCCGTATTGATTTCGGCGTAAAACCGGCGCGACGGAGTCCTGCAATAGTCGGCATACGCGGATCATCCCAGCCATGTACATGCTTTTCCATTACCAACTGATTCAATTTGCGCTTGCTGACAATGGTGTATTCCAATTGCAGTCTGGCAAATTCTATTTGTTGGGGATGACTTGGAGTTTGCAGTTGCTCAAGTACCCAATCATAAAGTGGTCGGTGATCTTCAAATTCCAGAGTACACAAAGAATGAGTAATCCCTTCAATGGCATCAGAAATACAATGCGTATAATCGTACATGGGATAAATACACCAGGTATCGCCGGTACGGTGATGATGAACGCGACGAATCCGGTAAATCGCAGGATCACGCATGTTGATATTGGGTGATGCCATGTCAATTTTGGCGCGTAATACATACCGGCCATCGGCAAATTCACCGGCACGCATCCGTTGAAATAAATCCAGATTATCGGCAATGGAGCGACTGCGATCAGGACTTTCTTTACCGGGTTCGGTTAAAGTACCGCGATAAAGCTTGATTTGTTCAGCCGATAAACTGTCAACGTAAGCTTGACCTTGCTCAATTAATTGCTCGGCATACTCATAAAGCTGTTCAAAGTAATCTGAGGCGTGATGCAAGCCGGCCCATTCAAAACCCAGCCATTGCACATCTCGTTCAATAGACTGCATGTATTCGATGTTTTCTT
The DNA here is from genome assembly GCA_037127995.1 of Methylococcaceae bacterium. Taxonomy (GTDB): domain Bacteria; phylum Pseudomonadota; class Gammaproteobacteria; order Methylococcales; family Methylomonadaceae; genus Methylobacter_C. The sequence continues at coordinate 15,168 of JBAXXH010000016.1, forward strand.
TTTCAGGATTGGTATCGTCAAAACGCAAATTACAAGTGCCGTTAAATTCAGCGGCAATACCAAAATTTAAACAAATCGATTTTGCATGGCCAATATGCAGATAACCATTAGGTTCGGGCGGAAATCGGGTTGTGACCTTACCCTCGTTTTTGTTTTCTTTAAGATCATGGGTAATAATCTGGCGAATAAAATTTGCGGAAAGCGGGTTATCGTTTGTGGACATGTTTTTTAATGGATTATGGTTTAAGGGTCAAGGCTAAAGGCTAAAGGCTAAAGGCTAAAGGCTAAAGGCTAAAGGCGGCATTATTTATTGTGTCGGGGTTTTTTCACCTTTCGCCTTATAACTTGATCATTTCTTTTTGATATAAAAAATTTGCTGATTATCCTGTTTTATCAATTCAATGATTTGGTGTCCCGCTTGGTTGGTAAAAACACCAAAATCCAAATGTGCGGCAGGATCGGTTGCAATAATTTTTACCACGTCACCACTTGCCATTATCATCAACGTTTTTTTTAAACGCAATAAGGGTAAAGGACACAGTAAACCACTGGCATCAACTTCCTGACTAAATTCAATCATTGTTTTTTAGTTACTCACAAAACTGTAGACTGCTTATAATACCATTCCCTAATGAATCTATGAATCATCATAACGAAATGGATTATTTTCCCGTTTTTGTAAAACTTACAGACCAAGATTGCCTGGTCATCGGAGCCGGTGAAATAGCCGCCCGAAAAATTGATCTGTTAGCGCGTGCCGGTGCAAAAATAACGGTCATCTCCAACCAAATAAGTCACCATGTAGCCAGCCTGGAAGCCTCTTGCCGGTTAACGATACTACAAAAAGCCTTTGATCCGGCCGATGTGCGTGGCTTTAGACTGGTCATATCGGCAACAGATAATAAAGAAACCAATTTTGTGGTTGCCAAAGCGGCTGAAGAACAAAATATTTTGGTTAATGTGGTTGATAGTCCTGCGCTATGCAGTTTTATTTTTCCGGCCATTATTGATCGCTCGCCCATCGTTGCCGCCGTATCTTCCGGCGGCGCGGCACCGGTTTTAGCGAGATTACTTAGAGCCAGGATTGAAACCATCATTCCGCCCGCTTACGGACAACTGGCACACCTTGCGGAAAGTTATAGAGACGACGTTAAAAAACAAATTAAAGAACCCGCGCAACGCCGTATTTTCTGGGAAAATATCTTTCAGGGTTCGGTTGCTGAATTAGTATTTTCAGGCAACGAAAAAGACGCAGAACAAAAACTACAGCAAACATTGACCGAACAAAAAAATACGGTTACGCAAGGTGAAGTTTATCTGATAGGGGCAGGCCCCGGTGCGCCTGACTTATTAACGTTTCGTGCCTTACGGTTAATGCAGCAGGCCGATGTTATCGTCTATGACCACCTGGTTTCACCAGAGATTATCGACATGGCACGCCGGGATTCAGAAAAAATTTACGTGGGCAAAGAACGCCATAAACATACCCTGCCCCAAGAATCCATCAACACCCTGCTTGCAGACTTGGCGAAAGCAGGCAAACGGGTAGTACGCTTAAAAGGCGGCGATCCTTTTATTTTTGGTCGCGGTGGTGAAGAAATTGAAACCTTAATGCAACAGGGAATCAATTTTCAGGTAGTACCCGGCATTACCGCCGCGTCAGGTTGCGCAAGTTATGCAGGCATTCCCTTAACGCATCGGGATCACGCCCAATCTTGTACCTTTGTCACCGGACATCTTAAAGATAATTCCATTAATTTAAACTGGACACAACTAGCCGCACCCAATCAAACCCTTGTTATCTACATGGGCTTGGTCGGACTCGAAAAAATATGCCAGTCTTTAATTGAGCACGGCAGCCCAAAAGACTTGCCAATTGCCCTGATTCAACAAGGTACTACCGTTAATCAGCGCGTCATTACCGGCACCCTGGAAACCTTCCCAACGATCGTCGCCAGTTTGGACATTAAACCGCCAACCTTGATTATTATTGGCACGGTAGTGACTTTACATGACAAGTTAAAATGGTTTCATGGTAGTCATGAAGATTAAAAACAGTTAATTTACTTAAAAAGTATTTACACTGATCCACGTCGGTGAGGAGTGCTTCATCCTCATCTCGGCGCTCGGTTATTCATAGGCTTTAATGTTCAAAAGTTGCTCGATACCAACAATTTTATAGCCATTTTCTTTCGCAAAATCCAGCGTCTGTTTTAACACCTGAATGGTTTTATCAGACGTATCATGCAGCAGAATGATGGCGCCCGGTTTTATTTGTTTTTGTATGCGCCGGTTGATGACTTGTGCGGTAGCCGTCGTTGTGTCAAACGAGCGAATAGACCAACCGATGATGCTGTAATTTAAATCATTTGCGGCTTTAACAAGATGAGGTGTAGTGACTCCGTAAGGTGGCCGAAATAATTTCAAGCGTTTGCCTGTGACGTTGAAGACACTTTCTGAGGTCTGGTTAAGTTCATTCTTAAAGCCTTGTACGCTTTTAAAATCAACAAAAAAAGAATGCGTGTAACTGTGATTGCCAATACTGTGTCCGGCTGCATCTATCTGTTTCAAAAGACTTTCATTGCCCTGAATGTTTTTTCCGATGACAAAAAAAGTCGCCGGTGCATTGTACTGTGCTAATGTTGAGAGCACCTGTGGGGTAAATTCCCGGTTTGGGCCATCGTCAAACGACAGGGCGATTTCTTTTTCTGTCGACTCGCCATAACAATAGGCTGGGGCGTAAAAGTTGGCTTGGATGATAGCCGAACCGTAAATGATTAAAGCCAGAAAAACGGCACTGGGCAATGCCAGCCACCATAAACTGATTCCGAAAAACAGGGTGAGCAAGCCAATAATGCTGATGGCGATGATGAAAATATTGCGGGTTAAATTAAAGGTCATCTAGTGGGTTTATAATCGGGTAAGACAGCTTGTCATTGATAAAACGGATGGTTCTTGTGGTGACTGCAAAGTCTCGCAGCCTGATAGTGGCTATGATTATTTTATCCCCTGAAAATCACTGACTCTGTGACCCACCAGGGGCGACAATACCAGTGCCGTTAAAATACCTGTCGCCACGGTAAAACCAAAGGCATGAACAATCTCGGTGGAACTGACCGCCAACAGGCCAAAAGCCAGTAATGTCGTTAATGCGGACAGTGTAACTGCCAACGACGTACTGGCACGCCGGTCATGGACAGCTTCATTTGACGATGCGGCTGAACTGTCGGCCATAAAAAAGAAAATGGCATCATCAACGCCAATTCCCAGCACCAATAACAGCGCAAATAAATTGAACAAACTAAACAATTGATCAAACCAGCCCATCATAGCCAATGAAACCAGTGCAGCAACAACGGGAATTGACGTTATCTTCAGCGAATTGCGCCAACCAAATTTCAGTCCCAAGCCGGTAAAAACCAACAGGTAAGCCGCTATTAACAGCAAACTGACACTGACCCGATAACGCGCAAACAATGAAGATAATTGCTCGACCTGATCAACCCAAACCACACCTTGCAGACTTTGCAGTGCAGATAATGCCGATAAATCAGTTATTCCGGTTAATACAACCCTGCTTAAACAGCCGCCTGCATCACAACCCAGCCATAATTGCTGTTTTTCTTCATCGGCTGTTGCCAACCATTCAGGTAATGAAATAGACCTGTTTTTCGCCTCACTAAACTGTTTTAGTTCGGTGTTAATAGCCTGAGTGCTAAACCCCAGTTCAATCATAAACTGCTTCAATAAGCCGGATTGATACAGGGTTTTGTCCAGTAACCGGTAATTCATCTCCTGATTGTGCTCATCCGGCCAGAAGTCACTAATCCCTTGGTAAACCACCAGTTTATGCTGTTGGGTTAATAGGTTAAGACGCTTAAGCAACTGTTGTTCATTTTGATGCCAGTCATTTAAATCATGTCCCGATACCAGAAAAAACTGATTTTCCTGACTCACAGGCAATAATTGTTTAATCTTATCGGCGGTTTTCATTAATTCGGCGGGCGCGGACTGCAACAGGCGCACATCATCGCGCGGCGTTAGTTGCCAGAGTCCGCCCGCAATAAAAACCAGCAAAACCGGTATTAACCAGCGCCTGTTTTTTAACAACCAGACCGGCCAATACTGTTGCCAATAGTTGGCACAAACCAAAATGACTGGTTTATGATCGGGCTTAAAACCAGTCAGTAATAACGGAAACAGCAAAACCACGGTAAGCCAGGCGACTAGCAGGCCGATGGCCGAAAACAGGGCGACTTCCTGTAAACCCGGAAAAGGTGAAACCACCAAACCTGCATAACTTAACAGATTGGTTAATAAACCAATAACCAGTCCCGGAAAAATATAGCGTAATCCCTGACGCGGCAGCCAATTTTTAGCACCGAAGCTGTCGCACACAAAATGGATCGCATAATCATCAGCGACACCGATCAAACTGGCACCAAAAACCAGCGTAATAATATGTATCTTGCCAAAAAAAAGCACACTCACAACCAGCGCTGCAAAAAGGCCGCTGCCTATTGCCAGAAACGACAGCAGCAATGGCCTTAAACTTCGAAAAGTCAGTAACAGCAAGATAATAATACCCGCACTGGAACCCAAACCAACCGTTGAAATTTCCTGCTTGGCAGAATCCGAGCCCTGAGCGGTAAACAGCGGCATCCCGGTAACCATTAAGTCACCGCCAGCCGCCTGCACTTGAGTGGTAGAACTGTTAACCAACGCCAGCAAGGTTTCCAACTTATCTAGCTGTAAATGCTGATCTTCCAGATCGGTCAGGAGTAATGCCCAGAATTGGTTAGCGTCATGCAGAATCACAATGCCCTGCTCGATTGTCAGTTTAAGCGGATTTTGCGCATTAAAATAGCGGCTGAATAATAGCAACGGATCATGTTCAAGATCAGCGGCCGTCATCTGGCCCATCGGGCTATAAAGCGTTTCCAGATTTTGGGTAAGCAAGTCCTTGGGATTATTGTCCAACGAGAGCCGTGTCTGTGCATCCAGCAACTGATAGCGGTAAGGAAATAACTGCTGATACTGTTTGATCATTTGTTGCTGCGGCAACTCCAGCATTAGTTTGCTAAACAAGCCGCTTTTTTGCAACTGCTGTTTAAGCTGTTGTGCATGGGCAATCGCATCCTGAGCCGTTGCGGCACCGGTCAGCCAGATAACTTTTTGATTGAGCTGTTCATTATGCTGCCGGACAGCCTTGGCGATTTCCGGCTTCTGTTCGGTAACCGGCAATAACGCCAAAAACCCAGTTTCCAGCCAGTCTTTGGTCAACGATTGACTGCCGAGGAAGCCGATAAACAGCATACCCAGCAACCAAAGCCATGCGGTTATTTTAGGGTGATAAACGTTCAAAATCGGCTTCTTGCTCAGGAAGTATGTGTGCAGGATGAGTCACTTGGGAAAAGCTAATGCGCGTCAGGTTACCTGTGACTTCCTGTATTTCCAATACACGCAGTTCGGTGTCGCCGGCCAGCAAAATAGTACTGATTATTTTCTGCAAAAATTCATCTTTAGGTTTGAGCTGTAACTGCCAGGTGGGTTTTTTATTCTCTCCAGTGATTAAAAAGCCCTCGGCCAACTGATTTAAATCCCCGCCCAGCATGGCTTTAAATACCTTGCCAAAAGCCGCCGGTACGGCTTGCTCGCCCTGCCCTGTCAACAAATGCGACTCATTGACAAGTAATAAAGACGGAATCGGTGTAAGCGTTTTCCAGATTACCCCTTTACTTTGATGATAAGTAAATGTGCCTGTGGAAATTAACGGTTTGCGTAGGATTTTCAGGCGTTTTTCCTGCTGAAAATTGCCTTGGGTTATGGGGGTTTTGATTAATCGCGCGGTGATTTCGGCTAATACATCGGAGGCGTAGCTGTAATTGAATGGCAATAAGGAGAGGAGTAAGGCTTTTAAGAAAGTTGCCGTGATTAAGTGGTAGCGTAATCTTGTACAATTCTGGAATAGAGCAATTTTAAACATACAACTCAACGGCTAAATGTTGAAAATGTTTATCAATCGTCAATACTTTTACTTGGTAACGTTGAGCAATAACAGCGATTAACGCATCAGTTAAAGGCAAGGTAATTCCCTGGCTTCTCAATTTTTGCAATAACAATCCAGCATTTATCCAATCAATTTCCTGTGTAGGAAAAGACGTGACCGAATTGATCAAAAAATTAAGTTGTTGTTGCTGTTTTTCAGTTTTAACGCCTTGTAGCAATTCGGTAATAATCACGCCTGTAATAGCGGCTTGTTTATTTTCTATTAAAACGGCAACTTGATTTCCTAGCTCACCTTCTTGGTAACGTAAAAAATCAATCCAGGCACAACTATCGACTAAGACCAAGCTATTAATCATTTATTAATTTCCAATTGGCGCAAGGCTTGCCAGTTATCCCCAATATCAACTTGCCCACGCAACGCCAATAAATCCTGCTGTTGTTTTGCCTGCTGCAAATAGGTTTGAATAGCCTTATAAATAGCCTCGGATTCATTATTAGAATGCGTGTAAAACATCAAATTTTTTAACTGCTGATCATCAATATTAACGGTTGTTTGCATGGCACATCTCTTATAACGATAGTTTTTTGTTTTTGCATAGTTCCCACACTGGAGCTTGGGAACTATGCAAGAATTTTGGGTAGCTGATTGTTTTTATTGGGGTTCGTAACCACGCCCCACGAAATTTCTCAATATACAGCAAAGCCAATAAAGCCGAAGCATCCAAAACCACCGTCATTCCGATTCCTTCAATGCTTCAAAACGACGCTCGGCAATTAACTCATCTGCCAAACTTATTTCTTTTGGAATACTCGAAAAACGGTTTTGAATATTTTGCAAAAATTGTTTTTTTTGCAAAACAACTAAATGCTTATTTTCAAGCTGAATATTTAATTTATCCTTTTGCCACAAATAATCTTGGATGATTTTGGTAATCGCCTCTGTTCCATTCTTGGCATGGGTATAAAACAACAGTTTATTTAACTGGTTTTCTTCAATATCTATTAATGTTTGCATAAGAAATTATCCTTGATTAGAGAGGTAGCCTATCAATGGTTCGGACTCTTGCTCAAGCTATAGGATAAACCAGCAAAAGCGGATTGTCAGGGATACTCAAAAAACCGTAGTGTCGATAAAACCCCGAAGCACAGTCATCAATCGCATCCACGAATAATCCGACCACACCGGCGTCCTGGTGTATACGCCTCGCTCGCGAGATTGCATCAACCAGCAGTAATTCGCCCAAGCCTTTTTTCTGATAACGCAAATCGACTGCCAATCGACCCAGCCTTACACCGGGTATTCGCTGGGGTAATTTCTTTTGATAAGCGTCGGGAAGAAAGCGGCGATCGATTTCAGCAAGGGTTAGCGCGTAAAAACCGCAAATAAAAGCGGGTTCTTCGTCAAGTATGGCAACAAATGTTTTGGACAAGCCCTTATCCTGATGCTGTCTGGCAACTTGTCTCAACCAGTTGTTTAGCTCGACCCGTCCACAGTCGAAGCTTTGACGATCATGGCTGCCAGTTAAAGGAAGAATCTGCATCGTCGCGCTTGGCTTGTTGATAACGGTTCATCGCAGCCTGTAATTTGGCGTTCGGCATCGGTGGGTTTTCGAGCAGATTGAGCATCCAGTCCCAATCGCGTGGTGACATGCGAATAACCTGTTCACGTTCAATAACGGCTTGCGCTTCTTTAAGCGCAGACTGCACCAGAAATTGATTAATTGTCGCTCCACTTAATTCAGCGGCTCTACAAAGCGTCTCGTAAACTTCGTGTGGCACACGTGCGCCAATGCGATCTTGCTTGGCAGTATGGGTTTGCATGTTAATCTCCTGTATCCGAATCAGGGGGACAGTCTAGCACAGTCGCCACTATGACGCCACGCAAGGCAGTCCAAAAATTTATTCGGGAAATATAATAACTTCAAGACACTGACACACCCAATTTTTCCAATAAAACCCTAGGCGATTCAAAGCACATTTCTTTGGTCTGGCTATCAATCGCTACTTGAATACTATGACCTTTGGTGAGTCTTGAACCCGTCAGCTTATCGGTAATCAGGTAATTGATTTTCAAGCGATTTTCCCACTCTACGATAGTCGCTTGCACGGTAATGACCTGCCCGAACACTGATGGTTTTATATAACGCATATTGAGATCAATAACCGGCCATCCGTAGCCTGAATCGCGCATTTGCGGATAATTGTAATCAATTTTTTCCAGCAAAGCGCAACGCGCAATTTCAAAATATTTTGCGTAATGACCATGCCAGACCACTTCCATCATATCGACATCATGGAAAGGGATTTCCAGATCAACAGACGTTTGACGAATACTTTTAATCATAAAGCGGCCAATGTTGTTGACGGATTAATACCAAACATTGGCGCAGCTCTTGTTCCAATGCCCGATCCGTGCTTAAAAACGGACTAAACTGGCGTACAAACTTAACGGTATGTTGTAAGGCCGGGCTTAACGATTCCAGATTTCCCCGCAATTCCACACCTTGTACCGCAGCAAACAATACCGCCGCCGCCACCTGTTCGGTTAATTCCAGTATACGAATGCAATCCCGTGCGGCAATCGTGCCCATGCTGACCTTGTCCTGATTATGGCATTCGGTGGAACGGGAAAACACGCTGGCGGGCATGCTCAGTTTAAGGGTTTCGGCAGTCCAGGCGGATACTGCGATTTGCACGGCTTTAAACCCGTGATTAATCATCGCTTGTTCGGCATCGGCACCGGATAAATTGGAGGGCAAGCCGTGGTTGAATTTGGTGTCCATGAGTTGCGCCATTTGCCTGTCCATTAAATCAGCAAGATTGGCGACTGCTGTTTTCAGGCTGTCCATCGCAAAGGCGATATGTCCTCCGTAAAAATGACCGCCATGTAAAACATGTTCTTCTTCAGCATCGATGATGGGATTGTCGTTGGCACTGTTCAGTTCGTTTTCAATAAACTGCCGCAACCACGGCAAAGCGTCTTCCAGCACACCAATAACATGCGGTGCACAACGCAGTGAATAACGATCCTGCAAACGGGTATCGTTACGCGGCGCACCTTCGGTGACCAGTAAATCTGCCCGGATACGCTCGGCAACCCGGTTTTGGCCGGGATGGGGCTTTACCGAAAAAAGTTTTTTATCAAAGTGATAGGCGTTACCCTTTAACGCTATCGAAGCCAGACTGGTGATACGCGTACTGAGTTGCGACAGGTATTCGGCACGTTGGTATGCAAGACAGGCAATACCGGTCATCGCCGCAGTGCCATTCATAATAGCTAAACCCTCTTTAGGTTTAAGGATCAGCGGTTCCATGTTTAATCTCGCAAAAACCGTATCGGTCGACTGCCGCTCTCCTTGATACAGAACATCCCGTTCCCCGGCCAGTACTGCCGCCAAATAAGACAGCGGGGTTAAATCACCGCTCGCACCCACTGATCCTTCTTGTGGCATCAGCGGCAGAATATCCAGTGTTAATAAGGTCACCAGTTGCTGCAATAATTTATACCGGACACCTGAAAAGCCGCGTGCCAGACTGGTTAAGCGCACGGTCAGGATGGCGCGGGTTTGTTGGGCGTCAAAATGACTACCCAGACCACAGCCGTGGAATGTGTATAAATGTCGGGGCAACTCTTCAACCAGATGTAACGGAATCGACACGTTACAAGAGTCGCCATAGCCGGTGGTTACGCCATAAACAAAGCCTTGCTCTTTTAACAGACTATCAATAAATAACGCACCTTTATCAATGCGTTTAATAAAATCGGCTTGGGTACTGAGTTCAACGGTTGCCTGTTTTCCGGCTATCCGGCAAATATCTTCAATAGTTAAGGGTTGACCATTAAAGACGACGGTATTTTTGCTATTCATCATAATGCGCAACATGCCAAAAATCGAAAAAATTAAACCATTGCAGCGGCTCTTTTAAACAGTAAGTTTGCAAACATTCCGCATAATGCTGAATGACTTGCTGCATGGCCTGTTCACGTGTTTTTCTGGAAAACTTCAATATGCCACTAAAATAATCAAAATAAATAACATGCCTGCCCTGCTGTTTTAGACAGAATACCGTATAAACCGGACATTTCAGTAACGCAGCCAGGATGACAGGCCCTTGTGGAAACAGCGCATCGGCACCCAAAAAGGTAACCTTCGTAACGCGTTGTTGGCTACTCACCGGCGTTCTGTCAGCGGCGATAATAACTAATTCACCGGCATCAATTTTATCGTTTAGCAACACTGCCGTCGCTGCGGTAATTTCAGTCACCTGAATCAGATTCAACCGGCTGTTGTCACTGGTCTGATTTAAAAGCTGATTAAATTTTTGGGCATGTTTAGTATGTACCAACACATTAATACCAACAACACTATCAAGACTGGCTATCACCCGGCAAACTTCAAGATTGCCCAGATGCGAACCCAGTAATAGAGCGCCACGGCCTTTGCTAATCGTCGCCAATAATTCATCACGACCGTGATATTCGACTTCACTGTCTACCAGCGCCCCTGACCAGGCGGCCAGTTTGTCAATAATGGCATTGGCAAAACTAATAAAGTGCCGGTAACTCCAAAATAAACTGCCATGCAGTTTTAATGACGGCGTAAAAACTGCCAGCCTGTTTAGATAATCCTGACTCGCCTTTCTGGCCTGACGATTAAGCAACCAGTAATAAGTCACGACCGGATATAAAAACAATTGCAGAATCGTGCGGCCAAACAACAGATAGATACGCAATAAAAACCGCATACCCCAAATTACGCTAGTCTCCTCCATTTGCGCCCAGTGCAGAGAATTTTTCATTGCCAGTGCCGAAGGATTAATTGCGGAATGCGTATCAACATGCCAAAAAACAATCGGGCATGGGTTTTTGAAATAATGACATTATCCTGCAATAACCTGAAATGTGACACGCCATCGTAAGGGTAACATACCGCTGTTGGTATATTGACAGCCTCGACACCCTGCCAGTTCAGGCGCACAACGATATCTATATCATAATCCATGCCTCGGGCTATCTGCGTCGTACTGATTAATTTATCTACGGCAGCCAACGGATACAACCGAAAGCCGCACATCCCGTCGGCTATCGCCTGGGACAACGTATGCATTACTATCCAAAAATTAGTAACACGCCGCCCGTACAGCCGGTTTTTAGGAACAGATTCATCAAAAACAGGTTGACCTAAAATCATCGCCTCAGGGTTTAGCTTACCGGCTTCAAGAAAGCGCGGAATATCCTCGATGCTATGCTGTCCATCGGCGTCAATTTGTATTACATGCGTGTATCCCAAGCGTTGCGCGGCGTTAAAACCATCAATAACCGCAGCGCCTTTGCCGCCATTTACAGACCGGTTTAGCAAGGTAAGCCAGCCCGTTTCCAGTCTGGCGCAGTCTTGCAGCACGGCTGAGCAAGCGGCTGAGCTGCCATCATTAACCAAAAGACAAGGAATACCATAAGGTTTTAATTTAGCGATAACCTGGGCAATGGCGTGTTCATGATTATATACAGGAATGATGATGCAAGGCTTCATGCGTGTTCTCTGGATTTGGTGGTATAAACAAGTCTCCCTGAACTGTATACCCCCTGTTCTGAACGGAACTGAAAGTGCAGTTTATCAGGCGACACATTCCATTTGATTGTCAATTTAAGCGCATCGCCGGGCTTAATGACTTTTACAAATTTAATAACTTCCATCGCTAAAAACGGCTGGTCAATCGAAAAAAACAATTTACCGAAATATTCTGCCCACGCAATCTGAACCACGCCGGGGAGAATCGGGTAAGTGGAAAAATGATCGGGAAAATAAATCAACTCTTCAGGCACTCTGATCGTCAGCTTAACGGTATTAGGCGTTGTACAAACACCTTGCACTTGGGGTAATTTTTGATTATCCGTGTCTAACAGGGCGTTTAGAAGTTGCTGGTCAATTTTGCCCTGGGCCGTCAACGGCATGGTGTCAAGTAACAGCCATTTTCTCGGCAAAACAACGGTATCAAACCATTGAAAAAGCAATATACGCAGTTGCCTGATTAAAGCATTCCTACCCTCGGTTTTAAGGTATTCAAAACCTGCTTCAGTCAACACCACCGCAGCACCGACCACATCCCTGCTTTTGGCTATGGTTACAACAAACGCCTCAGCCACCCACGGCGTGTCGGTCAAGCGCCGTTCCAGTTCAGATAAAGACAGACGCTTTTCTTCTATTTTAACGATGCGATCCACCCGACCATGCAAAATAAACCGGCCATCGTCTTGTAAACTGATCTGATCATCCAGTTTAAAAAACAGTTTCTTTTTCCCCTTTACATAGGGAGACAGTTGAATATAAGGCGAATATAAATGCCAACAACCGGCCATAAAGCGTAAACTCAACCCGTCAAACAGCTGCCAGGTTGTAGAGTGCTGCCGCCAACCGATGCCGCCCGTTTCAGAACTGCCATAGATTTCAATCACCTGCTGTCCGCTATAGGTACTAATCTGCTGCCTTACTGCCCCGTGCAACGTGCCGCCCGAACTAAAAATGGCGGTTAATCCGGCAATACCATTCCACGGTGAGTTTTGATCCAGACGTTTTAAATGGGCGGGACTGGCAACCCAGCAGGCAGCCCCAGCCTGAATAGCGTTGATCAGCGTTTCAGGATTGATATAAATCGGACTGTGAAAACAACGACCTGCCGAAAGCGGCCATAAAATACGAAACAGCAAGCCGTAAATATGCTGATGACTAACGGTTGCCAAAACCTCTGAATGTCCAAGTTGCTGACCCCACTGCTTTTCCAGCGCGGTAATTTCAAGTTGGAACTGGATCAGGCGCTTTTCTATCGGCTTCGGTTGCCAGGTAGAGCCGGACGTAAAAATCACCAGTCGCGTTTCTTCCAAATTTAATGGCGATAATGGCAAAGCGAAAGCTTCTGTTGCTGTTAGATGATAATTAAATGATTGTCCGACATCCCAGTCACCTATTAACCGGCAGTCATGTTGCTGAAGTTGCTGCACGGTACCGGGCCGGTTATTACCGGCAATCCAGACCTGTTTTCCGGCATGGAACAACGCGAATAACAGCACGGCAAAAGGATAGGCGTCTTCCGTAAATAAAGCATAACGCTGAAACGGCTGGGCTTGCAGTTGCCTGACCCAGTACTTTACAGCCGCACAAAAATCATCGGTATGATAATAACGTCCCACATGATAGGCAATCCGGGTCGCCGGATCCCTTCTTGTCAACGCGCAGGCTGACAAGGCAATGCCTTCATTTGACATGTTTCTGGGTTTTCATCCTGACTATATATTCCCCAACGAACAAAATCCCCATCAATATGTACGCGATAAAACCGTTATATAAACTCCAGATTTCAAAGCTGCTCCACAGCGCTGTTGCTAACGCAATACTGCCGTTAACAATAAAAAAAACACACCAGATCCGGGTAACACGCCGGGTATAAATAACGCCCTCAGGCGGCAAATCCGGGTGTTGAGTTCTGGCCAACCGTTCAATCAAACTCGGCGGCGACAGTAAACTCCACGAAAAAAGCAGCAACATAGCCACATTAGCGATGGCAGGATAAAACCGTAAAGTGAGCAACTCATTGCTCCAGATTGCAAATCCGCAATAAATCATGCCCATCAATAACAACGGGCAACTCCAATGCTTAATGGAGTAACTTACAATCATCCTAATGCCCAGTAAAACAAAGAGAACACTCGCTATTTTCCAAGGCTCCAAATAATGAATACCGAAATAAACGGCAAACGGATAGAGCATGGTCAATAAACCTATGACACTATTTATTATCATTATCTATTTACCCTGCGCCTCTCATTAATCATGCAGCATGTTGTAAACCGCTTCGACCACATCGGCAATAGTACGGGCAGATTTAAAATCTTCCGGCTTGACCGATTTCCCGGTCATTTCCCTAATCTGAACCATCATATCAACGGCATCAATGCTATCGAAATCAAGATCTTCGTACAGGCGAGCTTCCAGCGTAATTGCCTCTACATCTATTTCAAACATCTCGACCAGAATCGTTTTAATAGCGATTAAAATTTCTTCACGGGTACTCATGATCACGTTAACTCTGTACTGATTTAATGTAGTTGGCCAAGGTTGAAACAGAAGAAAAAATCTTTACGACATCTTCTTTTTCAGCCTCAATTTTTACATTGTACTTTTTACGGATAGCCAGTCCCAATTCCAATGCGTCAATTGAATCCAGTCCCAGACCGTCATTAAAAAGCGGTGCGTGGCTGTCTATATCGGCAACACTGATATCTTCCAGGTCCAGCGCTTCGATGATTAATTGTTTTAATTCATTTTCCATAGTCTTTATAACGTTCTCTGTGCTGCGTAAAATAATCCTGCAAGTACTGGTTGAAGCGCCGTACGGCAATTGATTGCGGTTGTATTCGGATAAATTCATCCAGAGCAATATCCTCCCCTATGTGCATCGCCAGATGAAAACGGCGTTCAGGGATGTGATACCATGGCTCGGCTTTTGTTAAGGTACTGGGGTAACACGAGAGTGTCACCGGCGTTACACAGGTATTGGCCTGCAATGCTATTGCAGCGGCTCCCCGCTGAAAGCGGCACGGCTTTCCGGGCACCGAGCGCGTTCCCTCCGGAAAAACAATCATACTTCCACCTGACTGCAACCACGCGACACAATCGGCCAGCATTTTTTCAGGATCGCCATTACTGATATAGCCTGCATTGACTATAGGCCCACGCATAAAGGGATTACGCCACAGACTTTCTTTAACAATACAGTTTACCTGTTTAATTCGGCTGATTAGAAACACAATATCAATCAACGTCGGATGATTGGCTATAATCAGCTGCCCAGGACGATTAAGCTTTTCCAGACCCTTTATTTCGTAAGTCATGACGCCAATTCTGTGCATCAGGCCGATGAAAACATAAAAGCTGACGTTGACAACTCGCTGCCCCCGGCTTATCCGCTGCAAACGATTGCCAGGCAAAACGGACAGCACTGGAAAAACCAGAAGCCACAATAGCACACCGCCCATAGCGAAGATAAAAAAGCTCAAACCGGTAGCAAAAAGACGCCAGCCATAGCTTAATTGTCGGATTATTTTTTGCGCCATGTCCAGCTATGTCCTTGATTGCCTAAACTCAACGATCGCTCTTTGGCTAAAAGAAACCTTAAAAACATCAGTAATTGTAAAGGTTGCTCGCCATCATCACGAGATTGCGTACAACGGTCAAACTGTAAAGACAGTCCATCGCCAGTTAATGCAATTCTTAACGCAAGTACACAAGGATAAGGACTGTTGAGATTGAAAGGCGCAATGGGATAAAAATCGGCGATGGGTTCATCGTATAAAATAATCAGAACTTCATCAACACCTTCCTGCAGCATACCCAGCGCTTCAATAAAAGCAGGGGCTATGCCTTCCTGTCCCGGGGCAATCACTGTTATTTCCTGACTATTACGATAAGCGATAGAAAACAGGCCAGCGATAGCATTATGTACGGACAGGCTAAACGCCGTGGGTGAAAGCTCATGACCCGCCTGAATCGTTTTAAGCATAGCTAATGATTTACATATTTCGCCATGCGCAGAACTAAACACGACAGGCAATATTTCCCCGTTCTCAATACATTGGTCAACGACATTAAAAACCGCTCTGGCTAACGGCGTTAATCTGCGCCGTAGCATCTTGGGTACACACTCAGGAACAACCGAGTTGCCAAGTTCCATCAACCTGTCATCTTTGGCACCAAAGCCGGGAGCCCAAGCGCTCCATTGACACAAGATAAAATCGGACATCATCACTTCATCACTTTAAATTACCGTGTCATTATTTCATATAATGGATAATAGCGTTGGGATTTGGTAAAACAATTACATAACAACCTGAAAAAAAACGATTGACCCTACCCGCTTGACAACCTTACAACCTGTTAAATAAAATTGGCTGTTATTGACTTGGTTGCTCAGGGTCTTCAGTGACTGATTTGACCACTCTTTTTGTACCCCTGCCTATGGCCTGAAAAGTATCACGCGAGCCATGACCAATATCCGTTGTAACATTTTTTGTGGTATTGCCAATTGATCGACCGGCTTCTTTAAATTCAGCGCAAGCTACCAACAGGCATAAGATAGCCACACCGGCAAACAATTTTCTAACTAATTTGACCATATCACTCTCAATCTTTCAAAAAAGATCCACTTTATATCCTGTTCAGGGTTAACAGAATCTGAATGGTAATTAAAAGCGTGCTTTATACCATTCGGGGGAAGAGGGAAAAACGCATAACTGGACACAAACCAGCACCTTCGTGATGATAAGCCTGTAAAATCTGGTTAAAATGGATCAGCCAATGTCAGACTATCCCGAATCAATTACGATAAACACTTATCACTAACCAATCTGGCATTGTTTTTAAATAGACTCCTAATCCACAAGAATAAACGGAACAAGTCCAATGTGTAAAGTTATTATCATAGGTGCGGGGCCTTCAGGCAGCATTGCCGGGGCATTATTACATAACAGCGGACATCAGGTCACCATTCTGGAGCGTCAGCAGTTTCCACGGTTCAGTATAGGTGAAAGCCTGCTGCCTCAATGCATGGAATTCATCCAGCAAGCAGGTATGATGGATGCCGTTGTTAAGGCCGGTTTTCAGTTTAAAAACGGCGCATCCTTTGTGTACAGGGATCAACACACAGCTTTTAATTTTGAAGACAAGTTTACCGATGGCATGGGCACTACGTTTCAGGTTCAACGTGGTCGGTTTGATAAAATACTTGCCGATGAAGCCGCCAGGATGGGTGTTGATATACGCTGGCAAATGGAGGTAACCGCTGTTGATTTTTCAGGCGACAAACCGAAACTTGACGTGCGCGACCCATCCGGTGAGGTGGTAACCCATGAAGCTGATTTTGTCCTCGATGCCAGCGGTTTCGGACGCATATTGCCGCGTTTGCTGGATCTGGAATCACCTTCCGGTTTTCCGGTCAGAAAAGCCTTGTTTGGGCATATTGAAGATCGTATTGATGATGCGCAGTTTGATCGAAACAAAATACGGATTACCGTTCATCCAGACCATAAAGATGTCTGGTTCTGGTTAATTCCATTCAGCAATGGCCGCAGCAGTATCGGTGTTGTCGCACAAGCTGATTTTTATCAGTCGTGGACTTGTAACGATACGGCTTTACAGGACATTATCAACCAAGATGACAGCTTGTGCGCATTATTAAAAAACGCCGTATTTGATAACAAAATCAATGACATTACCGGCTATTCAGCCAATGTAAAAAGTTTGTACGGCAAAGGTTATGCGTTGCTCGGAAATGCCGGTGAATTTCTGGATCCGGTATTTTCTTCCGGCGTAACAATTGCAATGAAATCGGCAAGTCTGGCTGCGGCTGTTCTGGATCGGCAATTTAAACAAGAAACCGTGGACTGGAACACAGACTATGCCGTGCCGTTGCAACGCGGTGTCAATACCTTTCGCGTGTTTGTCGATGCCTGGTATGACGGACGTTTTCAGGATGTCATTTTTCACCAAAAACAGCAGCCGGAAATCAAGGCAATGATTTGCTCGATACTGGCAGGTTATGCTTGGGATGAAACCAATCCTTATGTCAAAAACGCCCGTTCCAGACTGGATACGCTGGTAAAATTATGCCGCGCAGACTAGCGTCTTTAGTCATGCTGGCCTGTTTAAGCGGCTGTGCATTATTAACTCAATCTGGAGATACCAAACCAGACGAATTAATTCCAATGGCAGCACCTGTAGGCCCGGCCAGATATATTGTGCAACAAATAACAGTATCCTGGCCAAACCGGCAGAAAACGCTACTGTGTGTACTGGAATTGGATAAACAACACATTGCGATAGCAGGATTAAGCAACGACGGCATCAGCTTGTTCAATTTAAGTTATGACGGCAAATCATTAACGCTGGATAAAAGTCCACTATTACCGGATACCTTTGCCCCCGAACTTATTATTAAAGATCTGCAACTGGTTTACTGGTCACCGGCTGAATTACAAAAAATATTGCCCCGACACTGGCGACTGGAAACTGATAACCAACACCGGCACTTGTATTACAAAAATGAATTATTTGTTGACGTTGACTATTTACAGCCTGATCCTGTATGGGCTAAAGAAGTCATGATAACCAACCATTACTATAACTACCACCTGTACATTAAAACAATTAATTATGACACTTTACCTGAATGACTTAGGCCTGTTGTGCGCAGCCGGAAATTCCAGGTCTGAGGTCATAAAACATTTATTGGAGGGCGACCGTTCCGGCTTAATCGAAACGGATACATTTGGCCCTGTAACCATTGTCGGACAATGTACCTTTGACCTGCCCGAGATAGATCCACACCACCGTATTTATCAGTGCCGGAATAACCAATTGTTACTGGCTGCGTTAAGCCAGATCAGAGCGACAGTAAACAAAGCGATAACAAAATTTGGTGCCGATCGTATCGGTATCGTGCTGGGCACGAGTACCTCCGGCGTTAGAAGCACGGAACTGGCACTGGATTATCTGGCCGAACATGCATCATTACCTGACCAGTTTCATTATAAGCAGCAACAAATGGGAGCTGGCACCGATTTCCTTCGCGCCTACCTGAAATTAACCGGCCCCGCCTACACCATTTCTACTGCCTGTTCCTCAAGCGGCAAGGCTTTTGCTTCAGCCCGCCGCCTGCTTAATCTTGATTTATGCGATGCCGTCATTGTCGGTGGTGCCGACAGTTTATGCAACCTGACCATTAACGGCTTTGCCGCGCTTGAATCACTCAGTACCGGGTACTGCAAGCCGTTTGGCCAGCATCGCAACGGCATTAATATCGGTGAAGCAGCGAGTCTTTTTGTACTGAGCAAAGAACCTGGGCCGGTAGTGTTATCAGGCATAGGTGCCAGTAGCGATGCTTATCATTTTTCCGCGCCTGACCCTGCCGGCACCGCTGTCATTACCGCTATGAAAAAGGCATTAAATGATGCCGGAAAGCAGCCGGATGAAGTCGATTACCTAAATTTGCATGGTACGGCCACCGTTTTAAACGATGCGATGGAAAGCAAGGCCGTCAATGCGTTATTCGGAACCCAAGTCGCCGCCAGTTCCAGCAAAGGCATGACGGGGCATACCTTGGGTGCGGCAGCGGCTTTGGAACTGGGTTTTTGCTGGATACTGCTGACTGAAAATGAACACGGGGCATTAATTCCCAATATTAATGATGATGCACCGGATACCGGTTTAGCACCGCTCAATCTGGTAAAAAAAGGCGATAAGCCAGGGCGTAGTGTTAATGTATGCCAGAGTAATTCCTTTGCGTTTGGTGGTAATAATTTGTCTATTGTGATTGCAAGAACGTGAGAATTGATTTAATTTCAACGATCAAAAAATCCGTTGTACACCGACTGTTTGTTATACTTGATAATTTTATTTATAGGTAAAATAGTTACAGACACCCCATAAACAAAGGCATTAATTAAATCCTGAGGAATTTTGGCTTGATAGACTGTACTGATATTGCGGAACTCATCCCGCATAGCGGCCGTATGATATTACTGGATCGGATTCTTGACTATGACGAACAGTCGCTATCTGCCGAATTGATTGTACGTGATGCCGGCTTGCCGGGTAATGACAAAACCGTGCCGGCATGGGCAGGTATCGAATATATGGCACAAGCTGTCGCCGCTTATGCGGGTATCAAATCAAAGCAATTAGGAGAACCGATAAAACTGGGCTTTTTACTTGGCACGAGGCGTTATACCAGCAATGTCGGCAGCTTTAACGTGGGTTCTACATTGACAATACAGATAAGAAACATTATACAGGACGAAAAACTGGGGGTTTTTGATTGTAAAATTTATGGAACAGGCATTGAAATAAGCGCCAACCTGAATGTTTACCAACCCTCCCTAGAAATCAAACCATGAAAAAAACGATTTTAGTAACCGGCTCCAGTCGAGGCATAGGTAAAGCGATTGCCTTATATTTGGCGAAACAGGGCTTTGATCTGGTACTGCATTGCCGTAGCCAAAAAGCCCAAGCAGAAAACGTGATCATTGAAATTGAACAACTCGGACAATCAGCAAGATTGTTGCAATTTGATATTGCCGACCGCGCACAATGCGCCGAACAACTCAATCAGGATATTGAAATGTACGGGGCTTATTACGGCGTAGTCTGCAATGCCGGAATTACCGCTGACAATGCTTTTCCGGCACTGACCGGAGAGGAATGGGACAGCGTGATACACACTAATCTGGACAGTTTCTATAATGTCTTACAACCTGTCATCATGCCTATGATTAGACGACGACAGCCTGGGCGTATTGTCACCTTGTCGTCGGTTTCCGGTATAATCGGCAACCGTGGCCAGGTTAATTACAGTGCGGCAAAGGCAGGCATTATCGGTGCCACCAAAGCATTGGCTCTGGAACTGGCAAAACGCGAAATTACCGTCAACTGTGTAGCGCCGGGGTTAATTGCAACCGATATGATCAATGAACTGCCGCTGGATGAAATCAAAAAAATGATACCTGCCCGCAGAATCGGCAATCCTAAAGAAGTCGCCGCCACAGTCGCTTTTTTAATGTCAGAAGATGCAGGTTATATCACTCGACAAGTAATATCGGTCAATGGCGGCTTATGTTAAAACGGGTTGTAGTGACAGGAATGGCTGGTATTTCTCCAATCGGCAACGACTGGCAACAGGTTGCAGCAAGACTGAAAAGGCAATCTACCGGCATTCAAACCATACCTGAATGGGAAAAATATATCGGCTTGAATACCCGTTTAGGTGCACCTGCCGATTTTATAAAGCCCGCGCATTATTCCCGAAAACAGACCCGGAGCATGGGGCGCATCGCAGTAATGGCAACTTATGCGACAGAACTGGCACTCATCGACGCCGGTTTATTAAACAATCCCTGTCTTAACAGCGGACAAATGGGCATAGCCTACGGCAGTTGTGCCGGCAGTTTTGACGCGCTGGCAGAATTCGGCAACATGCTGCTAAACCACACGGTCAACGGGCTCAATGCAACGTCTTATATCCGAATGATGGCGCATACCACACCCGTTAATATCGGTCTTTTTTTTGGCATTAACGGCCGGATTTATACAACATCCAGTGCCTGTACATCTAGCAGTCAAGGTATTGGTTATGCTTATGAAGCCATTAAACACGGCTACCAAAAACTGATGGTGGCGGGCGGTGCCGAAGAACTCTCCGCATCTGAAGCCGCCGTATTCGACACCCTGTTTGCAACCAGTACCCGTAACGATACACCGGAAAAAAGCCCAAGACCGTTTGACCGTGACCGCGATGGTCTGGTCATAGGCGAAGGAGCGGGAACATTAATTCTTGAAGAACGCGAACATGCACTGGCGCGAGGTGCCCATATCCATGCCGAACTGATAGGTTTCGGTACCAATTCGGACGGCCTGCATGTAACCCAACCCGACAGCCACAGTATGCAAACAGTCATACGTTTGGCCTTACAAGATGCCCGACTGGACGCATCGGCCATCGGTTATGTCAGCGCTCACGGGACGGCTACTGCGCATGGCGATATCGCAGAAAGTCATGCTACAGCAGCCGTATTTGATGCCAACACCCCGATCAGTTCGCTAAAAAGCTTTACCGGCCATACCTTGGGTGCCTGTGGTGCACTGGAAGCATGGGTGGCAATTAACATGATGAATGAAGGCTGGTTTCATGCCACCGCCAACCTTGAAAACATAGATCCTGCGTGTGCAAAGTTAGATTATATTAAGGACGAAATTCGCACGTTGGATTGCGACTATGTTATGAGTAATAACTTTGCTTTTGGTGGTATAAATACTTCTTTAGTTTTTAAACGCGTAACACTATGAGAATGATAACAATGAAAATACTTTATATTGTGATGACTTCATTATTGATGGCAGGTTGTTCTACAACAGGACATTTCAAGGTGCCTGAAGGTTCCAGCCTGTATATCGATGAAAGACCACAGCCAGCGGACATCAAAGCAAGTGGCGAAGTAACAACCTCACCATTTTTCTGGACGGTAACAGGAATACCGCCAGAGCGGGGTATTCCCTATCGCCTTGAAAAAAATGGAAAAAGCCTTAAAGAAGGTAAACTGCGCACAAAATTCCGTGTAGTATCAATTTTCTGGCCTCCGTTTGCCAGTATCTACTGGCCTATGGGCTTTAATCCTGACATTACCTACGATTTGGTTAAGGACAAGCAAGAATAGTTGATTGCCGCCTTGATGAAGTATTGCCCGTAGTTGTTTTTTCAACGCCAACAAATAACGCCTGTAATTCAGTTAACGTTTAGTGAAATAAATGATAATACATCCCAAGAAAAATAAAAGATTGAATTTTTCTGTTAAATTCCCTATTCTTTATTGGTTATGGTTATAATTTTAATCAAACTCTATTTCCCCACCAAGAGAACTGCAGTTCTCTTTTTTTACAACACAAGAGGTCAGTATGAAAAAATCATTAGGCACATTAGCAGGTATTGTTTTAATCGCGTTAAGTGGATCAGCATTGGCTGATGAACAACTTGAAATTGGTCAAAAAATTTATGACCGTGCTTTCGGCCGTGGTTGCGGTACTTGCCACGATATCGCTTCAAACCCACAGTTGTCTGCCAACATTAAAGCTGGTACTTTGGACAGAGCATCATTTGAAAAAGTTCTGAAAGAAGGCAAAGGCGGCATGCCAAAAGCTATTGAAGAAATCATGAAAAACAAGGCTGTTGAAAAAGCCGGATACGGCGAAGATCAAGCAGTTGACGCTTTATACGCCTATATCAGCAGCAAATAATAATAAAAAATAAGTCAGGCACAAAAAAAGCCTCCCCAATCTATAAGTGGGGAGGCTTTTTTATGACTAAAACAAAGTCTGAAAAAAATATCAGGGCAACCACAAGAGATTGCCCCTACGTTATTTCCTGCCTAAATGACGCATGACGGCTTCTTTATAAGACAAGCGATATCGGTTTTTAAACCAGATACCCCCAACTGCCGCCAGCATTAACCCACAAGAAGCTAACGTCAGATAAACAAGACGCTTTAACTCGGACATTTCCTGAATTAATTGCGCATTGGCAATAACTGCTTTCTCTTTTTTGGCAGGCTCTGAGTAAGATCGCAGGACTTTAACATCATTTTTTAAATCCTCAATCGTCCCTAATGCGTTAGAAACCGTGCCCATCCGAACGCTGTCTTCCAATGCCCTTAATTTACTTTCGATTGAGCCACTGACCAAGCCGACAAACTGCCCTTTCAAGGTATTAACTTCAGCAGACAACACAGGGTTTATTTCGGTAATAATAACTTCAGATTTTTTAAATCGGGTAACGTCATTAGCAGGCAGCAAGAAAAAGCCGGCAACAACAATGACGGTCATCAAGAAAAAAACCATAGCCATTAGCCATCGGTTAACTTTAATCAAGCCTTGATCCGACGGTATTCTTTGCAGAACCACAAGCTCTGATTTTGTCTCGTGCAACTCACTCATTATTGACTTCCTCTCAAACCAGGCACCCAAAAACACCCCGCTCGAACATTGTTATTATTATAGGCACTTTCTGTGCAGCTAATTATACAAGTTAAACAACATTTGTCCTGTGTTTTTATTAACCCGCTTAACGCAAGCGTTTAGCAGCGGCTATACGCATTCTCAGCGCGTTTAATTTGATAAAACCCTCGGCGTCTTTTTGATTATAAGCACCACCATCATCTTCAAACGTGGCAATACTTTCATCAAACAGGCTATCGGTTTCAGAGGCCCTGCCCACGACAATCACATTGCCTTTATACAGCTTAAGCCGGACTTTACCGTTCACGGACTCTTGTGAAGAATCAATCATGGTTTGCAACATTTCGCGCTCAGGGCTCCACCAATAACCGTTATAAATCAACGAGGCGTAACGTGGCATTAATTCATCCTTTAAATGCGCTACTTCCCTGTCCAAGGTTAATGACTCAATTGCACGATGGCCTTTTAGCATAACCGTACCGGCGGGCGTCTCGTAACAGCCGCGTGATTTCATGCCGACATAACGATTTTCAACAATATCCAGGCGACCGATACCATTGCTACCTGCAATCTTGTTTAATTTTTCAAGAACGGTCGCTGGCGAACAAGGCACATCATCAATCGCAACAATATCGCCTTGTTGATACGTTAATTCTATATAAGTCGCTTGATCGGGTGCCGCTTCCGGTGAAACTGTCCAGCGCCACATGTCTTCTTCAGGCTCCGCCCACGGATCTTCCAGAATACGACCTTCATAAGAGATATGCAGTAAATTGGCATCCATTGAATAAGGCGAGGTTTTGCCTTTTTTCTGTTCTACAGATATACCATGTTTTTCAGCATAAGCCAGCAGACTTTGCCTGGAGTTTAAATCCCATTCACGCCACGGCGCAATAACCTGTATATCAGGACGTAAAGCATAAGCACCCAACTCAAAACGCACCTGATCATTACCTTTGCCGGTCGCACCATGAGAAATGGCCGTAGCGCCCGTTTCGTTGGCTATTTCAATCAGGCGTTTGGCAATTAAAGGACGGGCTATTGAAGTACCCAGCAGATATTCACCTTCATAGACCGTATTGGCACGAAACATCGGGAAAACATAATCACGCGCAAACTCTTCACGTAAATCTTCAATAAAAATATCTTTTATGCCTGCGGCCTTGGCTTTTGCACGCGCCGGTTCAACTTCTTCGCCCTGCCCTAAATCTGCCGTAAAAGTAACCACTTCACACGCATAAACATCCTGTAACCATTTAAGAATAACGGAAGTATCCAAACCTCCCGAATAAGCCAATACAACTTTATTGATTTTTGACATAACGCCTTAGTGCCCTGAGTTAAAAATGTTGTAAATTATACCCGAAAACAGCCTGTCGACAGTAGCGATGGATAACTCTTTTCCAAACCTTGACACGGCGCAGGAATCAGCGTGATAATTTCCAGCGAAAAGCAGCGTAGGTTAGCGCCGCCCGCAGCGTTTCTTGTAAGATTCCCAAGGACAGTAACAGCGTCAAAACGTTAAGGAGATTGAGTGCCGGAAACGCAACCACAGCCTACGCTTGGGTAGTCTTATTCCTGCCTGCTTGTTTATAGCTGAATTCCCCGAAATCAAGAATTAAAATCGTGAAGATCACATTTAAAGAGATAAGCTCATGAAGTCACTTATCATTGCAATTTGTTTGACTATTTCCGTTATTGGCTGTGCGGAAGAACCCTATCGGGTATACCCAGCGCCGGTTGGTGTAAAATATGTTTCACCTACCTATGTGTGTCCTGGTTCAGGATATGACTGGAGATACCATCCAAATTATGGGTGGGGCTGGTATCATCCAAGATACGGATGGCATTATGGCTGGAGATAACAACTACCAGGTTCTAAAATTGCCGGTATCCAAATGGACAAAATTATTCCGGGGATAATAACCCACGCCACCTTGAGCCATAGACAGCGCAGCATTTCTGATCATTCCGGAGGATACGCCTTCAAGCCTTATGTCAATAGCCCTGCCCTGCGTATGAAAACTATGTTCGGCAACCCCATGGCTATTTTTGCGTAACAGGGCATTGGTAAACGGAGAGCGATAACCGGAGATAATATGAAAAGGTTTATTAACACCCAGCGTTTGCTTCAGATCAAACAACTGGTCCAATAAGGCGGTATCTATGGGGTGAATATCATCGGTACGGAAGTCACGAAGCAGATAATTGATTTCTTGCAGCGCATCTTTAATATAATTACCGCGTTCAAAATAGGTTAGCTTTAATTTATCTCCGGTATGCGTATGCTCGAAGGCAAGCGTTTTGTATCCGGGACTCGGGAGATAAGGTTCAGGCACCTGAGTTTGCCGGGTAAAAAAGTTCGAGTAAGCTTGTCGCACCACCGTGTGAATTGGCTTTGCATGTGCAGGGTGGTGTCCGTGCTGACCTAAATGCTTAACAGTCGCTAGTGCAACTCCCGATCCGCTCAAGGTCAGCAAAGATCCACAAGCCAGCTTCTTCAGAAACTTGCGTCTTGATTCGATAGCAATATCTTCGTCCATCTTTGTATTTTTAAATGGTTGCTTGTTCACGGTCTTAACTCATATAAAGATTTTAGGAAATATAAAATCCGCTAAGACATATCAGTTATTGTTTAAGTTCAAATTTTATCTGACATTGACTGTTTTTTTAGCAGTATCTGTCCTGAACAAGCGTGCAAAATCAGTCGAACACGATGACTGGCGTGCCGTTTTTGACGGCATCGTAAAACCATAGTGACGTTGCTATCGATATTCGAACGCAACCGTGGGACACGTTGTCGGCAGGCACCAACGGCGAACCATGAATTGCAAATCCTCGATTAAAATACAAGGGGTTATAAAGCTTCCCGAGATCACTTTCACGCCAACCGGAAATTCTCCATTGAATGCTAAACTTGCCTCGCGGCGTGTGAGCCACACCGCAAATTCTTTCTCCCGATTTTTTCGATGTTTCGCAATAATTGCGATTGGAACCCGTTGACACCGCGATAACGCGGTTGAGTCCTTGCTCATCAAAAAACAGTAACACCTGACGCGTAAGATTTATCTCGACGCGCGGCAAACCTGACTCGGCATGAGCGCCTTCAGGAGGTATTGCCTCATGCAATGCTTTCTGTGTTTCCAACGTGTAAATGCCTGTGCGCTTCAAACGGGTGTACTTTTGAAACGCCATGACACCCTGCCACGTCTGTTGATCGTAAAAACCATCGACTTCACCCACGTCGTAACGAAGCTCCGTAAGCCGTTTTTCCAGCGCCAACACCGCCTCGCCTCGTGAGCCGACTTTAAGAACCTTGGACGGGGAAAACGGCTTTGAATCAAGTGGCGTCATCGAAGCGACTGTTATTGGCGTTGCCGAGGGAATGCTTGTGCTCTGGGTGAGGTCTGGCGTTGATGGTGGAGGCTGCGTAACTATAGGCGCAGAGGCTTTTAGCTTGGACGCATGAGGCCTATCAACAGGGATCATTTTAACGACTTTTGATGTTGGCAAATCAGAATATAACCGTTGCACAGACTTTAGCGCAAGTGTGAGGCTATCACACCCGGAGAGCAAAGCGAGGACTATCAATATGAATAATACTTTCATGGAGTTTTGTTTATGGTGTTCTACAGCGGTGTAATGGAACAGAAATGGCACTATCGCTTCGGATATTACTGCAAAAAAACCGCGATGAAGGGGTAATAAGTTAGCCTGATTTCTGATCACCGAACGCGAGAGCAGCAAAGAGACTCAGATTTATGGCATTTTCGAGACTCGTCAGGCTATGCCCAGAGACGAGAAAAAAAACAGAAGCCACCGAGTTATTTTATGTTGCGCCTATACGCTCCAATAAATTATACAGCCATATTCTCAAAGCCACCTAACGCAAAAATAAACAGAAACATAACGTAAAGCTAACCGAGTACGCCCCGGAAAACTGAGCAATAAAACCGCATGATAACCGCGATGCTGTTGAATAGCGGGATGGACTTCATTTCACTGCAAGCCACCACGCCCGAAGCGTTCTTTGAATCCAGTTCTTGCCTCACCGATAAATAGTATCAGTTGATCTTCAGGCACTCTCGCCACGGTTATTCCTTGACTCTCCGCTTCGATTTGCAGCACGTTCGCAGCTTGATGCGTTGAGATAAAGAGTGTCTTTGGCAGCTCTTGCTTATGAGCCCAGCCTTTTTTCAAAAATTCTTTGGATTCCAACGCTGTGGGCTGCTCTGCCTTTGCAGATACGGTCAATGAACTCAAGATGAAGCAACTTGCCGCGTCCATCAAGGCAAACAGGTTGAAGTCGCCGTCTCTTTCAGTAGGAATCGGTGTATCATTTATCTTGAACATGATCCAGGCTTCGTTGACTTGAAATTGGTTTGGATGAAGCATGTGAGGGTTCCTTTATAATGCCTGACTGTAATTAAGCATCCTGATAGACGCAAAATATTGCGTCATTTGTTTGCCGATTTTTTTATAAAAATTCTGCTGCCTGCTGTTTCCCAAGCTCCAGCTCTCATCGTTATACACAAAAGTATGTGAGGACATCCAAAGCTCGTCATTCCGGCAGGGATGCCGGAATCCAGTGCCATGGACGGTAACTTCTGATCCATCCTGTTATTTAGAGGTACAGGTTGTCTGCTGCTTCCCAAGCCCCAGCTTGGTAAACCAGCCCGTAGGGCGGTTTCGCGACAGCAAACCGCCACCACTCTCAAAGACCTATCGGCGAATCTACCTTACGGGTTACGCAAGCACATCGTTCAAGCGGCTTGTCTCGGCAAAGGAAGCTGAAATTGCCCGTTAACTATGCCACTCACGGTTAAATCCTCAT
>JBAXXH010000017.1:0-43284 GCA_037127995.1 Methylococcaceae bacterium
ATTAACCACCACGCTCGGTGAAGTTATTATTCAGCTAAATACTGAAAAAGCACCGGTTTCGTCGGCAAATTTTTTAACCTATGTTAACGAAGGCTTTTACAACGGTACTATTTTTCACCGGATCATTCCGGATTTTATGGCGCAAGGGGGCGGCTTTGATACCAGCTTTAATCAAAAAGCGGTTCATGCACCTATCAAAAATGAAGCCAACAATAGTCTAAAAAACACGCGCGGCACTTTGGCGATGGCTCGCACCAATGATCCCAATTCTGCGACTGCGCAATTTTTTATCAATTACAAAGACAATTCGTTTTTAAATCACACCAGTCAAACATCAAGCGGCTGGGGTTATGCTGTATTTGGCGAAGTGATAGAAGGCATGGATGTGGTTGATGCCATGGCTAAACAAGCAACCAGCAACCGTGGCGGGCATGAAAATGTACCCAAAACAGACATCGTTATTGAAAAAGCTGAAGTTGTAAAATAAGAAACAAGGTTAAAGGCGCAAGGTTAAAGGTTAAAACCACCAATTTCACCTTGTGCCTTGCACCTTCCGCATGTTCTTCCAATCAATTTACGAGCATTCCATTGAAGCAGGAAATACTGTTTATTTCAGATTTACACATCTCTCTGGAAAAACCTGAAATCACTCGTCGATTTCTTGCTTTTCTACAAAATCGGGCAACCCAAGCAACTGCCGTTTATATCTTGGGCGATCTTTTCGATGCCTGGATAGGCGATGATGATCCGACTCCACCCAACAATAAAATCCGCAAACAACTCAAACAACTAACTGCTTCCGGTACGCAGGTTTATTTACAGCAGGGTAACCGGGATTTTTTATTGGGCAAAAAATTCAGTCAGGATACGGGTGTTACACTACTCGATGATTATGCAGTCATTGATTTGTGCGGTACTTTAACAGTGCTGACACACGGTGATTTATTATGTACTGATGATCTTCATTATCAAGCCTTTCGCGTTAAAGCACATTCACGGGAATGGCAACAGTCTGTGTTGTCAAAACCTTTGCTGTTGAGGCTGTTGGCGGCTCGTTGGTATCGCCTTCGCAGCTATTTTCACAAGCGTAATAAATCACAGGAGATTATGGACATCAATCAGGATACGGTGCTTAAGGTCATGCATGAGCATAAAAGTTTGCGCTTGATTCACGGGCATACTCACCGCCCTGGCATTCATCATTTTGAAATAAACGGCCAACCCGCACAGCGATTTGTTTTGGCTGCCTGGAGCAAGGATGCAGGAGAAGTTTTATGCTGGAACAATACGGGGCATCAAATAGAAGTTATTTAAGGCGTGCGGCTTTGTTTAGTGTTTAATAAAGTTTTCCGGACATAACAACAGCGCTTGACTTTAAATTGTGCCTGGTTAAGTTGGTAACTGCGAACTGCAAATTAGACGCAATGTTAACGGGTAAACAAGCCAATTACTTGATGTTATGCTTTGCCCCTTTTACTTTAAGTTTATTAAAATTTGACTTTTTAGGCAAAATCAGCAAATCTAGTGACTTGGAGTGAAAAATTTCTGACCTTATGGGATAAAAAAAATCATCCAAAAAACTAATATTAGTCTTAAAAAATCATAATCAGTATTTTGTCTAATTAACAAGGTACCAGGAGAAAAATATATGAAGAAGCCTTTAAAAAGTTGGCTGCTTGCTTCCAGTGTGGCTGCCTTATTAGCTGCACCAGCAATTTCAACTGCTAACAGTGGTGTTGAAGCCTTAACAAAAGATCCAGCTAACTGGGCAACTTGGGGTGGCGATTACGCTGGCACTCGTTACAGCACACTTGATGAAATTAACGTTAACAACGTTAAGAACCTGCAACCTGCATGGTCATTTTCTACGGGTGTTTTACGTGGTCACGAAGGTGGACCATTAGTTGTTGATGATGTTATTTTCATCCACACACCTTTTCCAAACACTGTTTATGCGATCAACCAAAAAACACAGTCTGTTATCTGGGAATTTACACCAACACAAGATGCTGATGTAACGATTCCGGTTATGTGTTGCGATACCGTTAATCGTGGCTTGGCTTACGGCGATGGCAAGATTTTCTTGCAACAATCAAATACTGTTTTAACCGCGTTGGACGCTAAAACCGGCAAGCGTGTTTGGAGTGTTCAAAACGGTGATCCCAAACTGGGTATGACCAACACTAACGCACCGTTAGTGGTTAAAGATACCGTGTTAACCGGTATTTCCGGTGGTGAATTTGGCGTTCGTGGCTTCCTGGCCGCTTATGACATCAATACCGGTAAATTGAAATGGAAAGGTTATAGCATTGGACCCGATAAAGACACGCTGATTGACCCGACTAAAACAACTACATGGGAAAACGGCAAAGTCGCTCCAGTAGGTGCCAATTCCAGTTTAAAAACATGGGAAGGCGACCAGTGGAAAATCGGTGGCGGTACAACATGGGGCTGGACCAGTTACGATCCTAAATTGAACTTGATCTATTACGGATCAGGCAATCCATCAACTTGGAACCCTGTACAACGTCCAGGCGACAACAAGTGGTCCATGTCTTTGTGGGCACGTGATGCTGACACGGGTGAAGTTAAATGGGTCTATCAAATGACTCCACATGATGAGTGGGACTTTGACGGCATCAATGAAACCGTTCTGGTTGACCAAGAAGTTAAAGGCAAATTGCACAAAACTATCGTGCATTTCGACCGTAACGGCTTTGGCTATACCCTGGATCGTGAAACCGGTGAACTGTTGGTTGCCGAGAAATTTGATGCATCAGTTAACTGGGCATCACATGTCGACATGAAAACCGGTCGTCCACAAGTTGTCTCCAAGTTCAGTACTGAACAAAACGGCGAAGACGTAAAAACTGAAGGCGTTTGCCCGGCCGCGTTAGGTAGTAAAAACCAACAACCGGTTTCTTACTCTCCACAAACCGGCTTGTTCTACATTTCCGGTAACCATTTGTGCATGAACTACGAGCCTTTCGAAGTTTCTTACACAGCCGGTCAGCCTTATGTGGGAGCGACTCTGGACATGATGCCTGCGGGCGCTGATGTTTTAACCGGAAAACCGGATGGCACAAGCAACCTGGGTCAGTTCACTGCGTTTGATGCTAAAACAGGTAAAATTGCCTGGTCAAACAAAGAACCGTTCTCTGTATGGTCCGGTTCATTGGCTACTTCAGGCGGCGTGGTATTTTACGGCACACTGGAAGGCTATCTGAAAGCGGTTGATGCTAAAACAGGTAAAGAATTGTATAAATTCAAAACACCTTCCGGCATCATCGGCAATGTTAATACTTGGAGCTACGAAGGCAAACAATATGTTGGCGTTCTTTCCGGTATTGGCGGTTGGGCAGGTATCGGTATCGCTACTGATTTCAATAAACAGCTAGAAGAAGCTCAAGCCAAGGCTGCGGCAGAAAAAGATCCTGTTAAAAAAGCTGAATTGGAAAAAATAGCTGTGAAAATATCACAAGAAGGCTTGGGTGCTACCGGCGCTTACGCAAGCTTGGGTTCTTTCACTAAACAAGGTGGTGCATTTACTGTATTTGCATTACCTAACAAATAATCTGTCTGATTTTTTAGATTAATTGTTAAAAGCCTTGGTTGATTTATCAATCAGGGCTTTTTTTTGCCCTTTATTTATCCGTAACGTTTATAATTTCAACACCTTTAGTGAGTCTCGATCGGTTTCGGTGCAACTCAATCTTTCATTAAAAACCAGTTGAATTCACTAAAAATCTGTTAATAGCCTGTTTAACTGAATGCCACCCATTAACAATAAGCCCCAACATGACGGATTTATATTTTTTAGCCAGATGAATAAACTGTTAATTACCTGCTTTTTTGCACTCAATTTGTTTTTGAACCCCTTGGCATTGGCCGATGATGAAAAAGCGGTTTCTGAAGAATCAAACAACATCCGGCAAGCCGGTATAAGGCTTGACACTGACGCACAGAAATTATCAGGCCTTGAAATATTAACACTCAAACCTGCCAGTCACCATGCTGAATTTACCGCTTATGGAAAAGCCGTCAACTTACAACCTTTACTGACGTTACGTAGTCGTTATTTACAGGCATTAACCGAACGTAGCAGCGCCAAAGCACGGTTTAAGCAAGCCGAGCAAAACATCAACCGCCAGCAAGATTTATATAAAAATGGTGTCAGCTCAAAGCGTACCTTGCAGGAACA
Source organism: Methylococcaceae bacterium (assembly GCA_037127995.1). GTDB lineage: Bacteria > Pseudomonadota > Gammaproteobacteria > Methylococcales > Methylomonadaceae > Methylobacter_C. Next base: position 4,202 of record JBAXXH010000017.1, read on the forward strand.
ACAAGCCCAATGGCAAGCCTATAAAGCGCAAGTAGACGCCAGTGATTATCAAGGCCAAGCCATTATGGATGAAGCTCTTATTTTGTGGGGTAAAGAGCTTGCCGACTGGGCCTTGTCGAGTGATTCAGACAGATTAGGCACTTTTTTAGCCAGCCAGAAAAGGCTGTTGCAAATTACCTTGCCCACCAATAAACATTTGCCAGGTGCTGTTCATACTATTTATATTGATGCCTCAGGCAACCGCAGTAAAGCCCATAAAGCCGAGCTAATTTCAGTGGCTACACGAACAGAAACAGTCGCCCAAGGTGAAAGCTATTACTTCCAGACGGGTGATAAAAACATCATTGCCGGTATGAATGTAACCGTGTGGGTTCCTGAGTTAAACGAGCAAATGGCGGGTGTTATCATCCCAAAATCCGCGTTAGTCTGGTATATGGATCAGGCCTTTGTGTTTCTTAAAACATCAGAAGAAACCTTCAGTCGCCGCACGCTAGATCATTATTTGGCCAGCGCTGACGGTTATTTTATTGCTGAAGCTATCAAGCCCGGCGAACAAGTTGTTACCAAAGGCGCGCAAATGCTGTTATCAGAAGATTTGCGAGGGCAGATTCCCAAAGAAGATGATGATTAAACTATTTTGCAATCTGAAGGTTTCAATGGCACCCTTGATCCTTGGATAAATTAATTTAATGACATACTTGAAGTTGATTTTAACCTGAATCAGCTTAGGGGCTGTTATCATAGTTTTATAATGTTTTTGTAAAGTAGAGGATTAAACAGTGGCTAAGATCACCCGGCTTTCGCAATTAGACTTAAATCAATCCTACAGCTATGCCGATTATTTAACATGGCAGTTTAACGAAACGGTCGAACTGATTAAAGGCAAAATCATGTTGATGTCGCCTGCGCCGAATGTTAAGCATCAGCGTGTTTCGATGAATTTTAGCGGTTCATTGTTTAACTTTTTTAAACGTAAAAAATGCCAGGTTTTTGCCGCTCCTTTTGATGTGCGCTTGTATGATCGTAAAAAATCCATTCTCGCAAATGAAGACATTCACACCGTCGTGCAACCTGATTTATGCATTATCTGCAATCCGGATATTTTGGATGCACAAGGTTGTAACGGTGCGCCGGACTGGATTATTGAGATTTTATCGAAAGGCAATTCCAAGCGGGAGATACAAATCAAATATGAGTTGTATCAAGAAAGCGGCGTACAGGAATACTGGATTGTATATCCCAATGACCAAGCGATTAATCAATTTGTTTTGGATGAGAGCGGGCGTTATCAACTCAAGCAAATGTACACCGACGATGACATGGCCACTCCGCATTTATTTCCTGAATTGGCTATTGATTTAACCGAAGTTTTTGAAACCTGGACTGAAGAACAACATCAGATCTAAATTACTCAGTCCGGAATAATTCTTTTTCGAGCACCAGCCAGAACAAGCATTTCCGGCACAGCTTACGATATTGCCGGAAACGCCACATAGCGCATCGCTTACTCATAAGCCGACAACGGTGGACAACTACACACCACATGCCGGTCGCCATATACATTATCAATACGCCCAACCGGCGGCCAGTATTTATCATCATGCTGGTTATTGTCAGGGAAAAAAGCCTGTTGTTTGGAGTAAGGCAATGTCCATTCTTCCAGTAATAACCGATGGGTATGCGGCGCATTATGCAACACGTTATTTTCAGCATCCGAATCACCCTCTTCAATGGCTTTAATTTCTTCGCGTATGGCAATCAGCGCATCACAAAAACGATCAATCTCGGCTTTGTTCTCGCTTTCCGTAGGCTCTATCATCAAGGTGTCGGCCACCGGAAACGATACGGTGGGCGCGTGGAATCCATAATCGATCAAGCGCTTGGCGATATCTTCCACGGTGATGCCGCAGGATTTTTTAAACGCATGGCAATCGATAATACATTCATGGGCAACCCAACCGTTTTTACCGGTATATAAAATCGGATAAAAAGGTGCCAAGCGTTTGGCAATATAATTAGCGTTTAAAATGGCGGTCAAGGTAGCGCGTTTTAAACCGGCCGAACCCATCATGGCGATATAAGCCCAAGAAATGGTGTATAAACTGGCCGATCCCCACGGTGCAGCGGACACGGTGCCGATGGTGCCATGTACGCCTTTGGCCGGATTGACGCTATCAACCACCGGATGATCAGGCAAAAAAGCCGCCAAATGTGCGCCTACACCAATCGGGCCAACACCCGGGCCGCCGCCACCATGCGGAATACAAAAAGTTTTATGCAAATTAAGATGTGCGACATCCGCGCCCATTTTTCCCGGACGACTCAAACCCACCAGTGCATTAAAATTGGCACCATCCAGATAAACCTGTCCGCCGTGTTGATGAACAAGATCACAAATCTCTCTGAATGACTCTTCATAAACGCCGTGGGTAGAGGGATAGGTAATCATTAAAGCTGCCAGCGTATTATGATATTCTGCCAGTTTTGCCCGCAAATCATCCAAGCTGATGTTGCCGTTTTCATCGCAAGCGACCACTATAACCTTAAGGCCTGCCATCGTTGCGCTGGCCGGATTGGTGCCATGGGCGGAAGCCGGTATCAGGCAAATAGTGCGCTGTGATTGACCTGATACTTCATGATATTTTCGAATCACTAACAGGCCGGTATATTCGCCTTGAGAACCGGCGTTGGGTTGCAGTGAAAAGGCCGCAAAGCCGGTCAAGTCACATAACATATCCTCCAGTTCCGCAAACATTTGCTGATAGCCATGCGTCTGGTACAGCGGTGCGAAGGGGTGCAAGCCGTTAAGTTCATGATAGGAAATCGTTTGCATTTCGGTCGCGGCATTGAGCTTCATCGTGCAGGAACCCAACGGTATCATGGAACGATCCAGCGCAATATCGCGCCGGGCGAGTCGGCGCATATAACGCATCATTTCAGTTTCTGAATGATAGCGATCAAACACCGGGTGTTGCAAAATTTTATCGTTGCGCAATAACCGCTCCGGGATACATTCAATGATGCCTGCATCGAGCTTGTTAATATCGGGAAGCCCTGCGGTAGCGGAGGCAAAAACCTGCCAGACGTCCCGTAAATTTTTCCGGGTGGTAGTTTCGTCTAGCGAAATTCCCAAGTGGTCTGCATCAATGATTCGTAAATTGATAGTGGCTTCATCGGCGTTTGCGGCAAAACGTTTGGCTCGATTAGGCACATAAATCATCAGCGTATCAAAATAACATTCACTGATAACGGCATGCCCCAACTGGGTTAATCCCGCTGCCAAAATTTGCGTATAGCGATGCACACGGCCGGCAATCTGGCGCAGACCTTCGGCACCGTGATAAACCGCATAAAATCCGGCGATAACAGCAAGCAAAACCTGCGAAGTACAAATGTTGCTGGTCGCTTTATCCCGACGAATATGTTGTTCGCGGGTTTGCAATGCCATACGTAGCGCAACTTGTCCGTGACTGTCTTTGGACACACCGATAAGGCGGCCTGGAATGGCGCGTTTATAGTCATCTTTGGTGGCAAAAAAAGCCGCATGAGGCCCGCCATAACACATAGGCACGCCAAAGCGCTGGGCACTGCCAACGACAATATCAACACCAAAAGCAGCTGGCGGTTTTAATAACACCAGACTCAATAAATCCGCCGTTACAGTGATCAGCGCAGCTTTGTCGTGAGCGATTACCGTCAAGTGGCTGAGGTCTTTTATTTCACCTTTAGAGCCAGGATATTGCACAATCAGGGCAAAAAAATCCTGTTGTTCCAAATTATGAAAAGGATCGGCAACAATAACCTCATAACCTAATGAATGGGCACGGGTTTTAATAACAGCTATGGTTTGCGGATGGCAGTTCTCATCGATAAAAACACTATTGGCAGAACTTTTGGATAATCGCCGCGACATTGTCATGGCCTCTGCCGCCGCAGTCGCTTCATCAAGCAACGAGGCATTAGCCAGTTCCATACCGGTTAAATCAATAATCACTTGCTGAAAATTTAATAACGCTTCCAGTCGTCCCTGACTAACCTCGGCTTGATAGGGCGTATAAGCCGTATACCAGCCGGGATTTTCCAGCACATTACGTTTAATGACCGCCGGCATCACGGTGTCGTAATAACCCATGCCAATCATTGACGTAAATACTTTATTGCGGCCGCGCATTTGCCTAAGATGCTTGATAACCGCACGCTCACTGATTGTTTCGGTAAATTTTAAGGGGTCATGATTAAGAATATTGGCAGGAATTGCCAGCGTAATAATATCTTCCAGCTCGGTTAAACCCAGTTCAGAAAGCATTTCTTGGGTTTGCTGTTGATTAGGACCAATGTGACGGTAGATAAAATTACCACGCATTTCCAGTTGTTCCAAACTAGCACGAGTTATTGGCATACAGTTTACCTAAGGTAACGATGTGTAATAAAAGGGAGTTTGGTTACGGTAACCGCAACCTTTCGATCCCGCACCAAAGCATACAAGTTATTGCCCAAGCTTGCGAAATGACTATTAAGCAATGCCATGGCAATCGGTTTGTTTAAGCTGGGAGAAAAGCTGCCGCTAGTCACATAACCCGCTACCTTGTCTTCATTATTGACAACAACACTGCCTTCTCTGACGGGTACTTTACTTTCAACCAGCAATCCTGCACGGATTTTTTCGGGCTCCTGTTGCAGTTGATTTAAGATTTTATCAGCACCGGGAAACTGGTCATGACCTTTTTTGAACAGCCATTGCAATCCTGCCTCCACTGGTGTGATGGCTTCAGTCAGTTCATGTCCATAAAGACACAAACCGGCCTCCAGGCGCAAAGTATCTCTGGCACCGAGACCCATCGCTTCAACTTCGTCTTCCGCAAGTAACAGATTGGCCAGTTGTTGCGCGTATTTATTGGCGACTGAAATTTCAAAACCATCTTCGCCGGTATAGCCGCAACGACTGAATGTGCAAGAAATTCCGTTTACATCGGTTGCACAGGCCTGCATAAATAACAACCCTGCGGCTTGCTTTGAAAACCGGGCAATAACACTGGCCGCAGCAGGGCCCTGAAGAGCCAATAAGGCTTGGTCAGGCAATTCTTTAAACGTACATCGCCCGGATAAACGGCTTTCCAGATACTTAAAATCCTTATCTTTGCAGGCGGCATTAACAATAACCATCAGCCCGGAATCAATGCGGGTAATGATGATATCGTCAATAATGCCGCCCTCGCTATTGGTTAATACTGTATATTTCTGGGCACCCGTTTTAAGTCCGGTAATATCGCTGGGTGTTAGGTGCTCAAGTTCACTGGCCGCATTATCCCCCAAAACCAGACATTGCCCCATGTGTGAGATATCAAAAAAACCTGCATGGCTGCGGCAATGTAAATGCTCATGAATAATACCCTGGCTATAATGCACGGGCATTTCATAACCGGCAAAAGGCACCATTTTGGCGCCCAGCTTAAGATGAAGAGGGTAAAGAGGGGTCTGTTTTAACATGGCTGTATTTATCTCTGCGCAGGAGCAAAGTAGTAGTGTAGCGCTGAAAAAATGTTAATTCAAACCGGGTAGATAAAATCGGCGACTTTAATTATAATGCTCTTGCGTCGACACTTGAGCTAATTGCCTGTCACAACCCGGCAGTATGCGGACATTTATTTTTGGATGCTCTTTGTTAGGGTGTGTGATAGTGTTCTCTGACAATTTAGCGCCACCCTTGTCATGCAACGGTTGCACTTTAAACTCGACTTGGGAACGTGCATGAAATAATTTGACCATCTATATCCCCTTACCCCTCTCCCGGTGGGAGAGGGAGCAAGATGGCTAAGTTATTTCATGCGCACTCCATACAAGATTTCTACCATTGATTGGGTATGTTATGTGTTGCAAGTCGCCTTTGGATCTCAACTTGTTGCAAGTGCAGCGTTTCTTTGTAGTGATGCCAGTTTGGCGCTCACATAGCCATGAATTTCGTGAAAAGGCACGGGTTTGTGAAACACCGTCACTCCCTTGGGTATCCAACCTCTGCTGCTGATATCGGCTTTGCTTAATCCGGTAACCACAATAATGTCCATCTTGTTAAACAAGTGATCCTTGCGCAGTGTATCTATCATCTCAAATCCGTCAACACCCGGCATACGCAAATCGGCGATCAAAATGTCCGGGTAATGTCTGGCAATCTGCACCAATCCCGATAAGCCATCGCCGACGATGTTGAGATCAATAGGCATATCCCACCCTTCCATGGTTAATTGATAAAGTTTTTGCAGGGCCAAATCATCCTCTACGACAAGGATGGATAGTCGACTGGGTTGAGTCGAAAAAGTGTTCTGTTTGCGGTTTTTTAGAAAGCTCTCGACAGAACTGCCCAGTATCCGGCGATGCCCCCCTGATGTTTTCCAGGCTTGCAGTGTCCCTTGCTCAACCATTTTCTGTACAGTACCTCGTGACAAGGCAAGCATTTCGGCTACTTCACGGGTATTGTAATAAACAGGGTCTTCAATATTTTTATTTTCAGTAACATCTAACTGATTTTTCATGAGCTAATAATAAACTAATGTTTTTAAAAGAACGGCTTGCCAAGAGCTGGAAATAAAGTAACTTAATTGAATCCAGGTTATTTAGTCACCGATCCCAAGAAAGGTTTGAACAGATTCGGTGTATTATCTCGTCACTGCCTGCTATTAACGTTTTAATTAATCACAGGCAGCACCATCCTGAGTCAATCGATTTTTTTAAGCTGCTTTAGGGTATTGGCTTGTTGGTAGAGTATCGTTTCCACTGTTTTAAATGGAATAGGCTTGGGTAATACCATCAAGCCTTCAGGTATTGAGCCCATTTTTATAATATCTTTTGCTTCCATTCCTGTTACCACGATAATTTTTGTATCTTTCATATCAGGCATTTTCATGATTTCACTAATCATGTGCAAGCCATCAATATCCGGCATATTTAAATCTGTAAAAATGAGATGCGGCCGATATTTGCCGACCATCATTAAGCCCTGATAAGCATTGGTAGCCAGGAACAGTTGATGTGGCACACTAAATTGACCGAATTGTAATTCACATAGTCGCAAAATAGCGTAATCATCTTCTACAACCAAAACCCGCAATTGGCTTTCGTTATCCGTTATTGCGGGTTCTATATATTCAGTATTACCCGTTAATAACGATCGGGCGGCAGATAAATGCTTTATCACATCCTCGCGACTCAAACGCCTATGCCCTCCCATAGTCAGGCTGGCCTTTATTTTTCCGCTATCCACCCAATTTTGAATGGTACGCTGACTTACTTCCAGCAAAATAGCCGCTTCTTTCGTGCTCAACCATGATTGTTCGTTCACATCCAACATCCTAAAAACCATAAAGATACTAAACATAATAGTGAATATTAAAAACAAAGCAATAAATTATTGTGAATTACTCCATCTGCTAAAAATAAAGAGTGAATTTGCGGTTTTTTATCATCTATACGAATTTAATATTACATTTTTTGTAGTAATTGTGTGCTTTTTGGGTGACTGTCGGTAGAGGGACTTTCTTCACCCTTCAAGATTCACAGCCTTGTCGGCTGCTCTCAAACTTCATATACCCAATTGTTTTTTGATAAGTTGACGAAAGGTATGCTTAATTTCGGTGTGCCTTGGAATGGGAGTTTGTTTACCATTTGCTGGATAGCATAAATATCGTGTTTGTTATCATACCGATAACATCCTGAATCAACTAATTCTTTAATGAAATTACCTCGTTTCACGCCACCTCAACCAACATTTCTTTCATCTGGGAAACGGGATGGTTTGTTGGCAACTCTTCCCGGGACTTCCCTAAGGCAGCTCGCAATAAATAAGCCCCCACTTTATAGTCTCCACACGCTTAACTTAATGGCTGTAATTTGTTCTTTCGCATCCTTTTTGAATTCGACCCGACCATGCTATTTGATTTCAATGCAGCGATTTTATACACCCGATCCAAGCTACGCTGCTTATATGTAATAAGTACAAGTATTAATTTAATCTTGGGTATATTTTATTCCAATTCCTTTCATTAATTGTCTACTGGTTTTTTGAATTAATCTATCAAGCATTTTTGGATCTAAACCACCTTCACCAATCGTTTGCATTAAGTAATTAAATAGCTCAAGAATTACTCCCCTGGTTACCTCATCCAATAGGAATAATTCTTCTAGAACTGATTTTTTATATTCATTAATATAATAAACCATATTTTCATGATCATTTCGTTTAAAGCATTCACCAATTTCGTATATCTTCTGATATAACCTACCATAAGCTCCTATTCGTTTCTCTAATAGCAGGAGTCTTGGTTCCCTTTCCTGCTCACGATAACTAATAAAAGCAGCAATCAAACTACCAACGATTGTACCCGCAATTGCTCCTATAGCTCCGATCAATGACTCAGACATGATTCACCTCCCCCCTAGATTCGTTTACGTTGTGAAGAAATTATTCAACGCGTAAGACAAAATTCGTAGTGCGTAATTGGCGATAGCGGTATTGCGCCGTATGTGATGCACCATTCGGCGTATTACGCTATCGCTAATACGCACTACAAAGATTACCCCTTCAACGCCTTCAAAACAGCCTGCATAGTCGCATTGGCATCACCAAACAACATGCGCGTGTTTTCCAGCACAAACAAGGGATTACCCACACCGGCATTCCGGCAATCGGGCTGTTGGGGTCATTAAGTGCGGACGGGTTCACAATATCATTGGCAGCGATAACGATGGACACGTCTATATTGGCAAAATCATCATTGATTTCATCCATCCCCTAAGCGTGACGGGGTTTGTAACCCCGTCACTCACGTTTTGCGATTGTTGAAATCTTCAAACGTTTCAGTCAGGGTTACAAACCTGACCAGCGCCGTGTTGTAAATGATGGGCAGATCGAAAATATGCCTGGTTTTTCCAAATATGGCGGTTTCGGTTTGCTGGCACAAACACCCGTATTACATTTTTTATGTGAGCTCTAAACGCCGCTCAATACGATCCAAACGCTCGCTAAGCCGGTCAATTGTGATTTGCTGACCAACCTGACCTTCGTAATAATCCGAAGCATCGCGTTTGACAGCGCCCATGCCGCGCTCAAGAGAAGTTAAACGATGTTTGATGTCCGCCATATCCGCATCATGTTTGCTGCGAAATTCTTTTATTTCTCCGCGCAAGGCTTTTAGATGTTCAATGACTATATTTTCAATGTTGTCGGTCATCTTATTGCTCCTAGTCGAAATATTCGGTTGCCAAAATGTATGCAGCCTACACGGCACCGTTGATTTTCCAAAAATTAACGTAAATAAAATAGCACGGATGATCTGAGGCACGAAGCGCATCAACAATTGCGAATGATGCGCTTCTCTTCGTTTAGCACATCCGGCTAGGGTTCCTTACCCCTTCAACACCTTCAAAACCGCCTGCATGGTCGTATTGGCATCACCAAACAACATGCGCGTGTTTTCCAGCACAAACAAGGGATTACCCACACCGGCATAACCCGATGCCATGCTGCGTTTAAGCACGATAGTGGTTTCGCCTTTCCAGCATTCGATTACGGGCATTCCGGCAATCGGGCTGTTGGGGTCATTAAGTGCGGACGGATTAACAATATCATTGGCACCGATAACGATCGACACGTCTACATTGGCAAAATCATCATTGATTTCATCCATTTCAAAAACAATGTCGTAAGGCACTTTGGCTTCCGCCAACAAGACATTCATGTGACCGGGCATACGTCCCGCAACTGGATGAATGCCAAAGCGTACTTTTTTGCCTTTATCCCGCAACAGCTTGGTGATTTCATAAACGGTATGTTGAGCTTGAGCAACCGCCATGCCGTAGCCCGGGATAATCATGATGTTTTTTGCAGCTTGTAGCAGTTTCGCAGTTTCTTCGGCATCAATAGGCTGTACGTCACCTTCAATGGCGGCTGCTACTCCTCCTGAAGCGGAACCAAATCCACCGGCGATAACGCTGATAAAATTGCGGTTCATGGCGCGACACATGATGTAACTCAAGATGGCGCCGCTGCTGCCGACCAAAGCGCCGGTAACAATCAACAAGTCGTTGCTTAACATAAAGCCCGTTGCCGCTGCTGCCCAGCCTGAATAACTGTTGAGCATGGAGATAACCACCGGCATATCCGCACCACCAATCGCCATGACCATGTGGACGCCAAAAATCAAGGCAATAGCGGTCATAATAGCCAGCGGAATTAGCGCATTACCACCGATCTCAACTTGTTGTAAAAACACAGAGCCCAGAACGATTGTGGCAATCAACAGGCATAAATTAAACCAGTGGCGGCCAGGCAATAATAGCGGTTTTCCGCTGATTTTTTCGCTGAGCTTGCCAAAGGCAATCACTGAACCCGAAAAAGTAACGGCACCAATGAGAATGCCAATATAAATTTCCAGTTCGTGGATGGTTTTTTCCACACCACTAATAGTAATGGTGCTGTCCATAAAATTGGCATAACCGACTAACACCGCAGCCATGCCTACCAGGCTGTGCATGATGGCAACCAGTTCCGGCATTTGCGTCATTTCAACTTTTAACGCCGCTCTGGCACCTATACTTCCGCCGATTAATAAGGCCACGATTAAGATACCGTAAACGGTGAATGATCCGCTTAATACAGTATCGAAAACGGTAATTTCCAGCGCTGACTTACCGGAAACCGATCCCCCTAATATGGTAGCGATAATGGCAATCGCCATACCTAACATGCCGAAATAATTGCCTTTGCGTGAAGTTTCCTGATTGCTTAAACCGCTCAGGCTAAGAATGAACAGAATGGCGGCAACGATGTAAGACATCGTAACTAAACTGTGGGACATAGTGATCTCCTGTTATTTTCTGAACATTTCCAACATACGGCGGGTAACTAAAAAGCCACCGACAATATTGATAGAGGCTAAAAGTATGGCCACGCCCGCAAGGATAGTGACGGTGGAGTTGGTGGTGGAGATCTGCACCAATGCGCCAATAACGATAATGCTGCTAATGGCATTGGTGACGCTCATTAACGGGGTGTGCAAAGAATGCGAGACATTCCAAATCACTTGATAGCCCACAAAACAGGCCAGCACAAAGACGGTAAAATGCGCCATGAATGATTCAGGCGCGACAGCGCCCAGGCTAAATAAAATCAGCCCGGCAATCAGTGCCGGCACTAGTTGTTTAACCGCCGGGGGAAGCAACGATTTTTTTTGTTGCTCCAGTACCGATTGATAAGCCGGTGCTTCGGTTTGCGGAGCGGCGGCGGCAGAGAGCTTCGGTGCGGGTGGCGGCCAAGTGATATTGCCTTCTTTTATCACGGTAGTGCCGCGTATTACCTCATCGTCCATATTAACATTGATGACGCCGTTTTTTTCAGGAGTCAGTTCAGTTAATAAATGCCGCAGGTTGGTTGCATAGAGCTGGCTGGACTGGTTGGCCAAGCGACTGGGTAAATTGGTATAACCGATCAAGGTGACATCATGCTTGACGACCACTTGGTCTTTTTCAGTCAGTTCGCAATTACCGCCTTGCTCGGCTGCCAAATCCACAATCACACTGCCAGGTTTCATCGACTCAACCATCGCTGTAGTGATCAGTTTTGGCGCGGGCTTGCCGGGAATGAGCGCAGTGGTGACGATAATGTCGACTTCTTTTGCTTGTTGGGCAAATAATGCCATCTCGGCGTCAATAAATTCTTTGGACATGGTTTTGGCATAGCCACCCGTTCCTCCGCCTTCTTCCTTAAAATCCAGCATCAAAAATTCAGCATCCATGCTTTCAATTTGTTCTTTTACTTCAGGTCGGGTGTCAAATGATCTAACAATTGCCCCCATGCCTTTTGCCGTGCCAATAGCTGCAAGACCGGCAACGCCGGCACCAATGACCAATACTTTCGCGGGCGGTATTTTACCGGCGGCGGTAATTTGACCGGTAAAAAAACGCCCAAAATATTGCGCGGCTTCAACGATGGCTCGGTAACCGGCAATATTGGCCATAGAGCTTAATGCATCCAGTTTTTGCGCTCGGGACATGCGGGGTACGCTGTCCATGGCCAGCACGGTAACGTGTTTAGCCGCCAGTTTTTGCATTAATGCTTCATTTTGTGCTGGCCAGATAAAGCTTATTAAACAAGCGCCTGAAGATAATAGATCGGTTTCTTCCAGTGCTAATTTAACATTATGCTCGGGAGCACGCACCTTCATGATGATATCAGATTGCTTCCAAAGCGTTTTGGTATCCGTTACGATTTCAACACCGGCCTCCTTGTAGGCCTCATCAGAAATATTGGCACCGAGACCCGCACCGCTTTCAACGCTAACGGAAAATCCCAGCTTCATAATTTGTGCGGCAGCCTCTGGCGTAGTGGCAACACGCATTTCACCTTGGTGAATTTCTTTAGGTATACCAATCTTCATACAGTCTCCTGTGGGTGTGATTTAGGGCATAATAAGCAAGAAGGTTTTGGTGAGAGCTAAAACCCAAGTTGTTGAGCATAGGTGATTAGGCGTTCAAATTCAATAAAAAAAACAGTCCTTTTGTTAGGGTATCTTTTGGGCAACCTATTTTTTAAGGTGAGGTTAAATTTTGCTGTCATTAGAAGCAGTTAAAAACAATGAGTTGTTTGATATAAAGAAACGTCCGGGCGTTGCAATACCGGGTCAAGGAATCTAATGTTTTTATCAAAAGACTTTATAGAAACCCCCGAGGGGCTTATTTTTGCCGTAGTCGATCAAGCTATTGAAAGCGGTAAGGTGTTATGTTTTTTACGTTACGTAAAAAATAATGGGGATTGGAAAAAGGTAAGTACTGAGCCCGCAAATGCTTTTTTGCAGCAGTATCATCCATGCTATTTGCATTATTCACCGATTTTGGATGCGCATTTACACGCGGTAGCCATAGACAGGATTGTCAAACATCATCAACCCAAGCAACGCTTGCAACAGATTGTGCAGATACATCAGCAGGATGCTATTGAGCATGACCTGTTTCAACTGTGTGGTTTATTGCAGCAACACGGTTTGGATTTAACGCAAATAGGTATTACCGGTTCTGTATTGGTTGGTGTGCAAAACGCGGGTTCTGATATTGATTTGGTCTGTTACGGCAGGGCGGTTTTTCATCAATGTCGGGCCATTACCCGTCAATTGATACAGCAAGACCAACTGCAAGCATTGAGTGACCATGACTGGCAGCAATCCTACGAACGTCGATCTTGTGAGTTAAGTTTTGAAGATTATGTCTGGCATGAGCAGCGAAAAACAAACAAAGCGGTGATTAACGGGCGAAAATTTGATTTAAATTTTATTGATGATTCGGTCTCTGTCGAGGCGATGAGTTATCAAAAATGTGGCACGATTACGACGCAATGCAAGGTGATTGATGATACAAATGCCTTTGATTATCCTGCTGAATTTAAAATAGCGCATGACGAGTTTGATGCCATTGTCAGCTTTACCGCAACGTATACGGGGCAAGCTGTTAAAGGCGAAATAGTGGAAGTGTCAGGGGTAGTCGAACAATCACAGCAAGGCGTTAAACGTATTGTGGTGGGTTCCAGTCGTGAAGCGCACGGAGAATATATCAAGGTGATTCGTGCGTAACTTAAACGATTTTTCTGCCATTATTTTTGACATGGACGGGCTGGTTTTGGATACCGAAAGTACTTACTTTGCGGCTTGGCAACAAACAGCAAAAGTCATGGGTTACTCGCTTTCTGATGCATTTTGTCTGTCTTTGTCAGGGTTGCACTATAAAGAGATAGAGCTAAAGCTGTTGGCTTGTTGTGGGGCTGAATTTAATCTGGATACATTTACTCGTTTAAGCGGTATTTTTTGGCGTGAACAGGTTAAGGCACACGGCATAAAGATTAAGCATGGCTTTACCGAGTTGCTCGAATTTATTGTTCAGCAACAAATTCCTTATTGTCTGGCAACCAACAGCAGTACGGTCAATGCTTATGAATGTCTTGAGTTTGCCGGCCTAAGGGAGATATTTTCTACTGTTATCACCCGCGATGATGTTGAACACGGCAAGCCGGCACCGGATATTTTTTTAAAAGCGGCCGAGTTGTTACAAGTACAGATCAGTCAGTGTCTGGTGCTGGAAGATTCTTATACGGGTATTGAAGCCGCATCCAGGGCTGGGGCTTTTTCAGTATTGATACCGTCTACGGAGCCGGTCGATCCGATGGCTCTAGCACTATGTGATGTAATGATGATTGATTTGGCACAGACACTCATGGCTTTAAAAGCTGAATGTAGGGTTGATTAATCTGCTATCTTATTGCACTTTTTAGGTTTGATAAATTGAAAAATTGAGTCGCTAAGTTCACTCTTCAATCAGTTAATCCTGTATAATCAACAAATTTTTCCGTAACGCAAAACACCCTCTGTGATAACTCACTATTCTAAAGTCTCAGTCATTGCCCCGGCCAGATTACACATGGGGTTTATTGATTTAAGCGGATCATTAGATCGTCATTTTGGCAGCATCGGTGTTGCACTGAATGAACATGCCACGCGGTTATCAATAACCCGTGCCGAACAGCGCACCATTACCGGTCCTTCTGCAAAACGTGCGGATAAATGTCTGACGCTGATGTGTCAGGCTTTAAATGTCTCCGACAAGTTGAGTATAATTATTGAGGCCGCCATTCCTGAGCATGTTGGTTTGGGTTCCGGTACGCAAATGTCGCTGGCAATTGGCTCTGCACTTAATGCATTTTACAACTTGGGCCTGACGGTTCGCGATATTGCCGCATTGATGGATAGAGGTTTGCGTTCAGGTATCGGGATTGGCGTTTTTGAACAGGGCGGGTTGGTGGTTGATGGTGGTCGTGGTAAAAAAACCATTACACCACCGGTTCTGGTGCATTTGGATATACCGGATACCTGGCGTTTTATTTTGGTTCTTGATCAGCGTGGACAAGGTTTGCATGGTCAGCAGGAAATACAGGCATTTAAAGAATTACTGCCTTATCCAAAGCAGGAAGCCGAGCGTTTATGTTATTTGTTGTTAATGCAGGGTCTACCCGCAGTCGCTGAAAACGACCTCACTAAATTTGGTGAAGTCATTACCCGCTTGCAATGTTCGGTCGGTGAGCATTTTGCCTCTGTTCAAGGTGGCGTTTTTACCAGTCCGGAAGTGGCTGAAGCTATGGACTGGCTGGCTGAACAGGGTGCTGTAGCCATTGGTCAAACCTCATGGGGGCCAACCGGATTCTGTGCGCTTGACGGGGTCGCGTTAGCTGAAGCGATGACACTAGAGGCCAGACAGAAATTTGCCCATTTTGATAATCTGACTTTTGTTACCGCAAGCGCACGTAATAGCGGTGGCGATGTTTTTGTTGTTTAGAGTCGGCCTGTTTTGTAATAATCACCAATAAAATGTCGGCCATGTTAGTGCAGGCCGGGTCAATGCATGGAGTCATTTTATGGATTACACCACAAAGAAAGCAAAAAAGATGAATGATCACGAAGGCATTCAAGGTTATCTCGCTGATGTTATAAGATTGCTGGCCCGTCATAAGTTGGTGGAAGACTTGGTGCATCGGCAGGACATGCCTCGCCATGATTTGGTCGAAACCTTGGTGCATAAGCAGAACAGGGTGGAGTTTGAGCGGTTGCTGGATCAACCGGGGTCAGCCTCTGTAGCGCGTATCCTGGAAGCTTTGCCGCCCGACGACCGGCAAATAGTTTGGCAATTCGTCCGGGATGAGCGAAAAGAGGACATCCGGCGGGAAATATCCGAATCTATTCGTGAGCAACTGATTATTGAGATCAAGCACCGGAGCCGGAACACGATAATACGGGTGTTTGATCTTCACGAAGGGCGTCTGCGGCAGATTCCCATAGAGACCAAGGAAGACCTCGCCCGAGTTACGCCCATCTGGATTGATTTGGTCCGGCCTGAGGAGGAGCAACTCGCCTGGGCAAGGGATATCTTTGGTGTAGATTTGCCCGACCCGGAGGACTTGACCGACCTGGAGACCAGCGCCCGTTTCTATGTGGAAGAAAATGGGGAAGTGCATTTGCACTCCGACTTCCTTCTTGACCGGAAGGATGAGACGCATAACGTGGCGGTGGCGTTTGTTCTAAACAAGAATATTTTGTTTTCGGTAAGGGATAAAGAGCTTCCTGTTTTTCGTTTGCAGCGCTTGCGTGCGAGGGCTGAATCGGGATATGTATCGGAGGCCAAGGATGTGTTGCTGGATCTTTATGCGGCCGAGGTTGAATATTCGGCCAACGCCTTGGAGGATGTCTATGCGGAACTGGATGAGGTGGGCAAGCAAGTGTTCAGATCCCACATGACTGACGATGAAGCGGCAAAAATTCTCGCTGCCATTGCCGAGGAAGAGGATCTTAACGGACGTATTCGCCGCAACGTGCTTGATACGAGGCGTGCCCTGTCTTTCTTGATGCGAGGCAGGTTTCTTTCAGCAGCGCAACACAGCGAAGTCCGAGAAATTCTGCGCGACATTGAATCACTGGACGGGCATACTGCGTTTCTTTTCAACAAGATTAACTTTCAGATGGATGCCACGGTTGGTTTTATTAACGTCAATCAGAATAAGGATCTCAAACGATTGACGGTAATCAGTGTCGTTTTTATGCCCCTTAATGTGTTGGCCGGTATTGGCGGCATGTCGGAATTCTCGATGATGACGCGGGGGATTCCATGGCCTGTTGCTTATAGTAGCTTCACTATTGGCTTGATTACTATTGGGTGGGTCACTTATGCGGGTTTGCGGTTTTTCGAGAATCGCAAGATAAAAAAACAGCCTCCCAAGAAGCAGTAAGATTATTGTCGTTTATAAAAGCTCATTAAATGAATATCCCTGAATACATCCTTATGGTTGCCAGTTCAGGACGAATGCTGGCGCAGTCGGCAAAAAACGCTGGATTAAAGCCGTTGGTGATTGATTTATTTGCTGACCTTGACACGCAATACTACGCCGAAGCTTTTAAACAAGTCCCTTCGTTGGCTGAACAGGATTTGTCAGCGGCCGTGGATTATTTTATTGAGCGTTATGCCGTTGGGCATGTTGTTTATGGCAGCGGTTTTGAATATTATCCTGAAAGTTTGCGTTATTTAGCCAGCCGGTTATTGGTGCTGGGTAATTCGGCGGATACCTTTGCCGCGCTCCATGATAAAGCCGTATTTTTTCCCCGTCTTGAACGGCTAACTATTCCCTATCCTGACGTTTGTTTTTGCACGCCAGAGTCTGCTGATAAGTGGCTGGTTAAGCCGATGCAAGGGCAGGGTGGTTTGGGGATAAAGCACTATCAACCAAAAGACGACATTGATTCGGCGGTTTATTGGCAAAAATATCAGGCCGGCACGCAACATTCCGTACTGTTTTTGGCGGACGGAAAAAAGGCACAAGTAATTGGCTTTAATACCCAATGGACGGTTGCCTTGAGTGCAGCTCAGGCCTTTATTTTTGCAGGGATTATAAACAGTTGCGATCTGTTGGATGAACACAAAGAACGGATAACGGCTTGGCTGCATAAATTGGTCTGCGAGTTTGGGCTAAAAGGGTTGAACTCGCTGGATTTTATCCAAGAGGGCGATACTGTTTTTGTCTTGGAAATTAACCCGCGACCTTCGGCGAGCCTGCAATTGTATGACGCCGACTTATTAACCCGGCATATCAAGGCGAGTCAGGGTGAGCTAACCGATTACGCTCCTTCTTATACCGGTTACACGGGTTATCAAATCGTCTATGCACAGCAGGATGTCATGATACCTGATGGGTTTGAATGGCCTGAGGGTTGTATGGATTTACCCGGTTTTGGCGTTATGTGTCGCACAGGACAGCCTGTTTGCAGTATTATTGCCCACCAAAAGCAGGCGCATTTAGCGATGAATGCGCTACAGATTAAACAATTTAACTTACAAAAGGTTTTTAACACCCATGGAATATAAAGCTAGCGTTAATAAATTAACCCAACCCCTGGTAAAGCATCTGCTTGATAACGCTGATAAGTTACGCGTCGGTATAGAGATACTGGAAAATGGCTGCACCCTTGTTGATGCAGGTATTAAAGTGCCGGGTGGTTTGGAAGCCGGTCGTATTATTGCTGAAATTTGTCTGGGTGGCATGGGCACCGTCACGATTAACCACAGTACTTATACCAATAACTGGCCGTTGTCCGTGACTGTCCATACCTGTAATCCGGTCTTGGGTTGTCTGGGCAGTCAGTATGCCGGCTGGAGTTTGTCGCATGAGAAATATTACGCATTGGGTTCAGGTCCCGCACGGGCAATGGCCACCAAGTTAAGAGACGGCAAGCAAGAGCCCGTTGAAGAACTCTATAAAGAATTGGATTATTTGGATACAGCCGATGCTACCGTGTTGGTGATTGAGAATGATGCACTTCCACCGCTGGCCATTATTGAAAAAGTGGCGGCAGCGTGTAACATTGAGCCGTCAAAACTGACCATTATTGTGACACCCACCAGTAGTCTGGCGGGCGGCGTACAAGTCGTGGCACGCGTTTTGGAAGTGGCGATTCACAAGGCACATGCCTTGCATTTTCCTTTGGAAAACATTATCGACGGTAGCGGCAGTGCGCCGATTTGTCCTCCGCATCCCAACTTTGTTAAAGCCATGGGACGCACCAATGATGCCATTTTATTTGCCGGCCAAGTGCATTTGTTTGTTAAAGGCAGTGATGAAGCGGCAGAAAAATTAGCCAATGAAATGCCCAGTTCAACCTCTAAAGATTACGGCAAACCGTTTGCGGAGATATTTAAACACTATGGTTACGACTTTTTTAAAATCGACGCACTGTTGTTTAGCCCTGCACGTGTCATTGTGACCGCCGTTGATTCAGGAAAAAGTTTCCGTGCCGGAAAGCTGGATAACGCTTTGTTGGATCAGTCATTTGGTGCATAAAAACACAAAATAATGCTTTATTACATGATCAAGTTTTGTGTTTCCGCACTCATCATCGTATTGATTTCGGAAATTGCCAAACGCCATAGTGGCTTCGCCGCGCTGCTGGCTTCATTGCCGCTGACCTCGTTGCTGGCGATGATTTGGATGCATTTTGATGGTGTGGAATCAACTCAAATCGCCACGCTTTCCGGTCAGATATTTTGGTTGGTGCTGCCATCGTTGTTGTTTTTTATACTTTTTCCGGTATTGATTAAACAGGGCTTGGGGTTTTGGTTTAGCTTGGGACTTTCGGCGACAGCGACCATTACCGGTTACTTATTATTGTTGCCGTTGCTACGACGATTTGGAGTGCACTTATAAACATGGGACGTATCGCCATTTTTACCGATGATCCGGGTTGGCATGGCAAACAATTAAGCCTGGCTTTTGCCAATCTGGGTTATAGCAGTGATTTTGTTTCCTTAACAGTGTGTAGTTTTGCTATTAAACCCGGTCAAAGTCCGATAACTATTCCCGGCTTTGAACATGCCCTTCCAGACGCAGCTTTTGTGCGCGGCGTGCCCGGTGGATCATTGGAAGAAGTTATTTTATATCTGGATTTTCTTCATGCCTTAAAAGTGATGGGTATTCCCGTTTACAATGATGGTTATGCCGTAGAGCGTAGTGTTGATAAGGGCATGACCAGCTTTTTGCTACACAATGCAGGACTGCCTACGCCGTTAACCTGGGTTTTACGCAATCGGGATGACGCGTTAAGTATTGCTGAAAGTGAATTGAAAAAAGGCAATTTTCTGATTACCAAGCCCTTGTTTGGCTCACAAGGTGAAGGCATTCGACGTCTTGAAAAAACAACTGATTTAATCTGGTTGACCGGTAGTCACGGCGTTTATTATTTGCAACGTTTTGTGCATTGTTTCGGCGAGGGCTTTTCCGATAATCGGGTGTTTGTGGTCAATGGCCGTGCGGTTGCAGCTATGCGCCGGCGAGGTAAATCCTGGTTAAATAATGTGGCGCGGGGTGCCAGTTGTGAGCAGATTGAGCTGGATGCCGAAATGGACGGGTTAGCGGTTAAAGCGACAGCGGCCTTGGCAATGGATTACGCGGGCGTGGACATTATTCAGGATAAAGACGGGCAGTATACGATTATTGAAGTTAACAGTATTCCGGCCTGGAAAGGTTTGGAAAGTGTTTGCGATATCACCATTGCACAAATTTTGGCAGATGATTTAATAAACCGTTACGTTAACGCGTTATGATTTCTCCACAACAGCTCAGTGAGCTTTATCAACAAGCCTGTGAAGTGGAGTTACGGGCATTTAAGCCGGGTAATGTGAGTGTTTATGCGGACGGGCATGATATGACGGTTGCTGATTTTAGGTTAAGCGCAGAAGTCAGCGCAGCTCCGCTCTGTAATCCTGATTATTCGCTGGGTGAAAAAATATTTTATGCCGTTAAGGCAACACGCCAGGCGGTGTTTTGTAATACCAATTTGGGGATTATTTTACTGTGTGCGCCCTTAATTCAGGCGATCAGTCATACACGGCCGGATTTGACGTTAAGACAGGCATTAAATCAGGTTTTAACGACCACAACCTTGGAAGATGCCGAGTGGGTTTTTAAGGCTATCAGGTTGGCATCGCCAGGCGGCTTGGGCAGCTCTAACGAGCAGGATGTAGCAGAGAAACCCTCGGTTAATCTGGCTGAAGCCATGCGACTGGCGAGCGCAAAGGATCGTATTGCCCTCCAATATATTACCGGTTATCAAGATATTTTTGATTTTGCAGTCTTGATACATTACAATGCCATGAGTAAATGGGGTGATCAGGAATGGGCCGCTTTGTATGTTTATGTCGGCTTGTTATGCCAATTTCCTGATAGTCACATTGAAAGAAAATACGGTAATAAGTACTCGGAAATGGTAGTTGGCGAGATGTCTCATCTTTCAGATGAATTATCCAAAGCAAAAAGGCCTGAACAAACGCTGCCGTTACTTTATAGTATTGATCACGCTTTTAAGTCAAGGGGCATAAATCCTGGCACGATGGCGGATATGACTGTAGCAACGGTATTAACAGTATTTTTAGAAGAGGTTATTAAGTTAACGCTTCGCAATAAAAATCTCCCCGCTTAATTGTTGGGAGCGAATAAAAACTCGATATTAGCTCGAATTTTTCATTTTTTCTTCATAAGGTATATTTAACATGGCAAAGATTAATAAAGTATTAATTGGTGAGTCTTTAGTTGGCGAAGGCAACGAGATTGCACATATCGATTTGATGGTAGGACCCCGTGGTTCAGCTGCCGAGTCTGCATTTGCAAACGCATTAACAAACAACAAGGACGGTTTTTCTACTTTGTTAGCTGTTGTTGCTCCTAACCTGATGGTTAAGCCTGCAACTATCTTATTCAACAAAGTAACAATCAAAGGTTCTAAACAAGCCGTTCAAATGTTTGGTCCTGCTCAACGTGCTGTTGCTATGGCTGTTGCTGATTGTGTTGAAGACGGTACAATCCCTGCTGACGAAGCTGATGATTTATTCATCTCTGTCGGTGTATTCATTCACTGGCAAGCTGAAGATGATGCGTTAATTGAAAAATTTAACTATCAAGCAACCAAAGAAGCTCTGAAACGCGCTATTGCCGGTTCACCAACTGCTGCTGAAGTTGTAGCTGCAAAATCAACTGCTAAACATCCGTTCGCAGTTAACAACGAAGGTTAATTCCTTTGCTTGATGCGTTAACGCATCTTGTATGAGTTGTTAAAAATACCCCGGCTTGCCGGGGTATTTTTTTGCCTATAGGATTTGAATGTCTTCACGGCTTATCGCGCCGGAATGAAGTGCGCTGGCAATTAGCGCCCGTTTTACGCCCGCCTGTTTTAAGGCGTGTAAATCATCGGCGTTTCTTATGCCGCCCGCAGCAATAAACTGTTTATCTGGATAGTGTCTGCAAAACTCGTTTAACTTGACCAAATCAGGTCCCTGATGACTGCCGACCCGACTTAAGGTCATAATGATGATGCTGTCCGGCCACAAATCCTGTCCGCAAAAAAGACTTTTTGCACCCAGTTCCCCGGTCATCGAATAATCCAGAGAAAGAATAAAGCGGTTATTAAAGGCTTTTAATTCTAAAACAGTTTCATCGCTATAACATTCACTGCCTAATATCGGTAAGTGATTATCGGGATACTTTTTAACGCGTTGATAGCCGCTATCTATCCAGAAGGTAAGGTGCGGAAAACAAGTGACCACCGCCGTGATTAAACGCTCATGGTCGCCCTGTTGCGTAATGGCATTTAAATCAGCAATATAAATCGTGTCAAAATTATAAAACCCCAGAAACGCCTCGATAACCTGATAAATGTCCGAAGACTGACACAGTTTGGTATTAATGGGCTGATAGTGGTCACGCAGACCTTGGCGGGCATGAACCACAACACCGTCTTTTAAATCAATAACCGGAATTATTTTCATGGGTAAAGTCGCTGCCGTTGTTCAGATGTTAAAATGGTGTAA
Source organism: Methylococcaceae bacterium (assembly GCA_037127995.1). Taxonomy (GTDB): domain Bacteria; phylum Pseudomonadota; class Gammaproteobacteria; order Methylococcales; family Methylomonadaceae; genus Methylobacter_C. The sequence continues at coordinate 26,630 of JBAXXH010000017.1, forward strand.
TGAAAATTTTAGTATTTGAGTATATCACCGGTGGCGGCTTTAATAAGCAGGATTTACCGGATTCATTGGCAAGGGAAGGGCGATTGATGTTGCACGCGCTACTTGACAGCTTGCGTGCCTATGCCAAGGATAAGAGGGAGAGTGAAATAAACGTTGTAGTGATGGTGGATAGTCGGGTTAGCGGCTTAATCAATACCGACGGGTTTTACACGGCCATCATCAACCCGGAACACAATAGCCATGAAGAATTTGTGCGGTTAGCATTACAGTGTGATGCGGTCTGGCCGATTGCGCCCGAGTTTGACGGTATTTTACAAGTACTGTGTCAAACCGTTGAGTGGCTGGGTAAGCCGTTATTAACCTCGCCTGCCAGTGCTGTTGCGGTAACCGGCAATAAATTTAACACCTATCGACACCTTAAACAGCATCATATTATTACGGTGCCCACGCGGCTGTTTGCTGCCGAATCGTGGGCGAGTCAGGGTGATGCCCAACAGTTGGAAGAAGAGCTTGCCGGTTTAAGCCTGACAGGTAAAGTTGAGGAATGGTTGGTAAAACCTGTTGATGGCGCAGGCTGTACAGACAGTTATATACTGACAACCCCGGACCATTTTGAGCAAATGCGCTCACGTCAAGGTGACTATGTTATTCAGCCGCATATTCAAGGTAAAAAAAGCAGTTTGTCTTGCTTGTTTAAAGACGGCAGGGGCTGGTTGTTGTGCGCTAATTTTCAGCATTTCGACATCATCAATCAGCAATATCAGTTGTCAAAAATTATTGTAAATGATGACACCGATGTCAGTGGTTATGAGCATTTGGTCGATGCTATCGCTCACGCGTTACCTGACTTATGGGGTTATGTGGGCATTGATTTAATAGCAACGCCGGAACAACTATTCGTTCTTGAAATAAATCCGCGTCTGACCACCTCGTTTGTAGGCATTAACGCGGCATTAGGTATTAACGTCGCTGAAAATATCCTGCAATTACTGAAAGGCGACCCTATCATCAAGCCCTTATGCAACCAACCCATAACCATTAAAGTGACTACACATGACTCAAACTAATACGATGGGCTGGGATATAGGCGGGGCGCATGTCAAAGCGGCGGTTATTAATCCGGCGGGTGACGTTATAGCCGTTTATCAACAGCCCTGTCCTTTATGGAAAGGACTGGATCAACTCCGAAATGCGGTAACGCTGATATTACAGGAAGCATCCGCTTGGCAGTATCAGCAGGCGATTACCATGACGGGCGAGCTGGTGGATTTGTTTGAAGATCGGGATGATGGCGTTAAGCAAATCATTGGCACCATGACGACACTGTTACCGCAAACACACTGTTTGCTATTTGCAGGTCTGGCCGGATTTATTGAAGCTGAACAGGTTAAAGCCGACGATTATAAGGCTATCGCTTCTGCAAACTGGCTGGCCAGTGCCTCGTTTGCCGCACAAAAAGCGGGTGACGGACTGTTTATCGATATCGGCAGCACGACCACCGATATTCTTCTGCTCAATGACGGCAACGTGTTGGCGCAAGGTTACACGGATTACCAACGCTTATGCTCTCAAGAACTCATTTATACCGGCATCGTTAGAACGGCGGTGATGGCGGTAGCCCAGACTGCACGCGATCAACATCAGGAAATTGGCATCATGGCCGAATATTTTGCTACCATGGCCGATGTGTACCGCGTTACCGGAGAGCTTAACGAATTACACGACCAAACTGAAACAGCCGATGGTGCAGAAAAAAACATCACGGCCAGCGCCAGGCGTTTATCGCGCATGATAGGCAGTGATTTTTTCCCTGAAGAGCTACCACGTTGGCGACAATTTGCGGAAGCTATTCGTGACCAACAATTACAAAAAATACAGCGCGGTTGTGAGTGCCGGATAAAAAACGTCGATTTTTCTAAAAACAACCCACTGATAGGCGCTGGAGTCGGGCGGTTTTTGGTTAAACAAATCGCACAGTCATTAGGTTATCCTTATCTTGATTTTGCCGACTTATTTCCGGAAGCTACCCATCAAACAGGATTGACTACAGCCGATTGCGCACCCGCCGTTGCTGTAGCCTGTTTGGCTAGAGAAATTTTCTAAATCGGGTTTTCTTGGACGATTATAACGTTGGCTTATCACTGCGTAGTATTGAAGGTTATGCTTTCACGGTCATGTAAATATCATACAAGGGGTTTATCATGCTTACTGAAAAACTAAACGAAGTTTTTCCTTGTTATTGAATAACACCGATTCTAAAAGGTAAAATCGATTATGCTTGTAGCTATCAATACTTTTTCTGATGAATAAACCGATAACGCCTGTCAAGCCGGTAAAGGTCAAATCCGAGATGAGTCCCGAACGTAAGCTGATAAAGGTCAAATCCGAGGTTAATCCCGAACGTAAACCCCGAACCCGTTCGCCACGGCAAGCATCAAAAAAAGCGCTAGCCAAGCCGCCAGTGGCCAGTTTTCGGGACAGGTTTATTTTGATCAGTCTTGAGGTGCTGGGTTTGGCGGTTACGGCGGTTTCAGTCATCATGGTTATTTTGGGTTATTCGGCTAACTGGTTTTCAGGTGCCCGCTTTTTTTCCAATTTATTGCCTTTTGCAATCGGCGTGTTGGGGTTGATTGTGGCAACGGCCGGTTTACTGATAGGCTGGTGGAAATTGCGGAAATGGTTGCAGGGCTGGGCATTGTTTTTGCCTCCAATTCTGGCTATCTGTCTTGCCGTGGTTATCGGCTGGATCTCGATGCAAGATCAATTTGCCCTGGCACGCGGCCACTTTCGCACCTTGGTGGGTGGCAAGCACGAGGCTGGCAGGGTAACGCTGGCGCATCAAGTCTATGCGGCCTACCGTCGTTATGATTCAGCGCAATTGCTGCTTTTGGTACAACGCGCACAAGCTTATAATCCAGCCATCAAAGAAGCGGCCAAGGCATTTGATATTGATATTAATTTGTTGCAAGGCATCGCGGCGGCAGAGTCCTCTTTTTTGCCGCGTAATAGTGTCGATGGCGGACGCGGTTTATTCCAAATTACCCAAGTGCCAAAAGCTATCGTAGAACAGGCTGGCAAGCATTTGTCGGAGCACCAGCTTTCATTAAACAACCCGAGACATAATGCGTTTATTGCCGCCGCCACCCTAAAATACTATCTGGCCGAGATGAATGATGACTTGTTTCTTGGCTTGCTGGCCTACAATATTGGCCCTGCCAACGGCGGTCTTAAATTTATCATGCAACAGTATGGCGCGACTGACTTTGTCACCATACAGCCTTACTTGCAGTTACTGCCTCGCGATTACCCCATTCGCGTTTTATCCTATTCCCTGGCGTTTAGACTCTGGCAAAAAGAAGGAAAACTGCTTGCTTATGAAGAAGGAAAAAATGCCCGGCATATACAAAATATTGGCATACCTGGATTGCTAATGGATTTTTAAGATTTTTCTTGCGTCAGTTAATCCTGCGAGTTTTGTAGGAGCGACGCCCACGTCGCGATTTGAGGCGTTGGTCGTTAATCGCGACGTGGGCGTCGCTCCCACGACTATGATTGTGGTTGCTTTTTTTATTGCCAGTAAAGCATGGACACTCTACAATTAAAATATCTAATACTTTTTGATTAATTAACTCCAATTGGAACGCACCGCATGCAAATTGGAGCCGGAGGTATTCCAAGCGTGATAATCCTTGTATTAATGGGAGCAGACCGAACTCCACTTGGAACAGGCCGTACTTTAATTTGAGCAGTCCGTACTCCAAGTGGAACGCGCCGTATGCAATTTGGAGACGGGGGTATTCCAAGTGTAATAATTCTTGTTTCAACGGGAACAGGAAACATTACAAGAAAAGCACGTCGGATTCCCAGTGAAGCAGAAGGGTTGCCAATAAAAACACCCCCTTGTTTCAATAAAAAAATCATTTTACACAGTGTATAAAGCTGTGAAATAATCAAAATATACTTTAATTGTTTTAATTGCTCGATTAACTATTTAAAGGAGACCGGTATGAAAAAAATCAAAGTGCTATTAGATTTTATCAAATTATCAGTAGCAGAAAAAATCGCTTTTTATCGTAATATTATTGCCAAATTAACCGACAACCCCGCTTACCCAACGCCTGAGGTGCCCTTAGCAGACGCTAAAACGGCAGTAGATACTTTTGGAAGCTTCTTATGTAGCTTCGCGTGATGGCAGTCACACCGCCATTTCTGCCATGCACGATAACGAAACTGCAACGGATACCCTTTTTTATAAATTGGCCGCGTATGTCGAAAAAGTGGCTGAAGGGGATGCAACTAAAATTTTAAGTAGCGGCTTTCATGAATCCAGGCAACCCACATTCCCCCAAAAACCCCAATTATCGGCAGGAGACGGTGCCAATACCGGTAGTATAAAGTTGACGGCAAAAGCCGTGGATCGGGCGGGGGCTTACATTTGGCAGTCTGCAAAAGACAGTGTGCCCGTGGCAGAAAGTGACTGGGTATTGGTTGCAACAGGCACCCGCTCTTATTATGAAATTACCGGGCTTACTGTAGGCAGCAAATATTATTTTAGGGTAGCCGCTGTAACACCGGACGGTACCACCGACTTTAGTGCACCGGTGCCAAAGGTGGTGGTGTAAGTCTTATCCTTTAAATAACTTGCCGTAAAGAAAAGGTGACTAATTATCCGTACTGCTGCTGATTGTCTTGGCTTTGCGTCACAAAATGTCAGGTATAATCTCAAAGCCGGCCTTTAACGCAGTTAGCCTTTATTGTCGGAATCCAACGTTAAGTAGGGGTGCTTTTTAATCAGCAAGCCCATGTGATTGGTATCACCTTTACCTGCCACGAAATCAATTATAAAAATCAAAAGCCGGGTTGTTAAGCGTCATTGTATCGGCCCGTGCCTAACCTGACTGTAAGTATTCATCTCCCCCTTTTGAAAAAAGGGGGAGGGCAAAGCCAAGGCAGAGGCGGTTTTATTTAAAAAACCGCCCCTAACCCAAGCCCCTCCGAGAAAGCAAGTAGCCCCGATGCAGCGTAGTAAAATCGAGGTATTCGGAGTTGATAAACCCTCGATTCCGCTTTGCTTCATCGAGGCCACTTGATTCGTGGGAGCGACGCCCACGTCGCGATTTGAGGCGTTGGCCGTTGGCCGTTAATCGCGACGTGGGCGTCGCTCCCACAACCGTGCAGCACTGCTTATCGTTGACCGGGTTGCCCAAGCCGGACGGGGTATGCCCCCGTTAGCAGGGTTTTCCGAATGATACAAAGATAGTTGCGGAGTCAAAACCTTTGGGAAGGTGTTGCAAGCCGCGTCCCGCTTCAGATCGGTACATAACAATGCTTGCAATAATTCTCAAGATAACAAAAGGGGTAAGTATATGAAATTCTCTATAAACGCCACAATCTTTCTGTCTGCCGTGCTCTTAAATGCCTCAAATTCCGAGGCCGAGTGGACTCCTCTTGGCCCTTCCACAATAATCAAAAGCGACATAAGCAGCTACACAGGAGTGGAGGGAATGCTGGACTACGGCAACCCTTCAGTGGGTGCCATGAACATAGCACTTGAGGCCCCTGGCAACCCAAGTATCCTTTATGTCGGTACTACAAACGGAGGGGTCTGGAAAAGCCCCGACGCAGGCCGTTCGTGGGCAGCGCTTACCGACAAACTTTCTTCACTTTCCATCGGCGACATGAGCTTTGACCGCAGTAATCCTTTAAATTTGTATATAGGTTTTGGCAGGCAGAGCAATTATGCCAGTCTTGGCGGACCGCTCAACGGCATCATGCTAAGCACCAATGGAGGAGCCTGGAGTTCGCCAGATACCGGCAAAACCCTTGAAGGCAAGGATATTGTCAAGATGTTCGTGGATAATAACCTGATGCTGGTGGGGATAACGAACCCTGGTAGAGACGAGACAGGCCTTTACAGAAGCGCTACCGGCGGGGGCGGTCTGGCCAGGGTTGATACGTCCACAGGGCTTGGAGCGGGAACGATATCCGACCTGAAGGCTGATCTTGATACAACTAATCCTGATTATAAGAAAACGTTCTACGCTTCTGTCATTAACAAGATTGGAACATCATCAGGTATTTACAAAAGTACCGATTCTGGTGCAAGCTGGCAACTTATCAACAACAACATCACTACCGTAGGCAGCACCACAGAACGTATATTGCTGGCGACTACCGGCAAAACCCTGGTTGCAGGAGTGGTAAACGGCATTAAGTACGATGAAACAGTTTTCTATCGTTCTACCGATGGCGGTAAAAACTGGACTTCCATGACCCAGCCCGTGACCAATGATCATGATAAGGACAATGGCTTGCAGAAACAAGGCCTGTTCCCTTCTGCTCAGTTCAACAATGCTGCTCTTGCCATTGATCCGAACAATACCAACATTATTTATGTGTCTGGTGTCCGGCAACCTGATAACGGCACCAACGCCCAGTTCCCCAACTCAATCGGAGCCGATGCATACAGCGGTCGAATCTTTCGCGGAGTGTACGACTCCGTAACCCATATTACAACATGGGGGCCGCTGACCAACAACGGTGCCATCAACAATTCCTCTCCCCATGCTGACAGCCGCAGTATTTTCATAGATTCAGCCGGTCATCTGATCCAGACCGATGACGGCGGTATTTATAGTTTGAGCAACCCAAAGGTCAAAGGCCAATGGACGCCATTGTTCGGGACGCCATTGCTCGGGAACATTCAGGTCTCCGAGGTTGACGCCTCTTCATGGAACCCCCTGGCACACATCGCGGTTGCCGGCATGCAGGACAATGGTTCGGTCTACCAGTTCAAGGGAAGCACCCGTTGGGGGATGATCGACGCCGGAGATGGCGGCGCGAATGCGGTTAACTCGCAGACATTGAGCAGCAAGGGTGATGCGGTCATTTACGGCAGCACTCAGAATTTGGGAAGCCTTGTCCGTTTCAACATGGCCCGCGACGGTAGTGTTGATTCGGCAAGCACCACCAAAATTACCCTGTATAAATCAGAGAATGGAAAAGAGATAGACCTTAACAATAAGACTGTGATGCCGTTTTACCCAACCCTCGTGTTGAACCGATACGATCAAACCAAATTCGCCTTGGGTGGCTATTCTCTCTTCACGGGTACGGATGATCCGTTAAATAACAACTCTGGCGAGATCAGGCTTAAGGTACAGGAGATTGTAAGCTCCACTGAAGTGACAAACAAAGTCGGATTCGGCAGCATAGCATACGGTGCGGAGAATCGCCCCAACGCCATACTTGGAGGTGTTGGCGATCAGCAATTCGTTGCGCTTCCTCCCGAAGAGCCGATTATTGAGAAGTATAGATACGGACAACTATGGTACAGCGATGATGCAAATAGCAAAGCGCCAGTAAGGTTGACCAATTTTGATACAGTTGGTCTGGGCGGAAAGCCCGGAGGATCAGTTCAGAGTCTTGTGTTTGATGGTAGGACAAACAGTGACAATTTCTATGTGGCTGATGGTGCCACCATCTGGAGAGGCACAAGGAACAGCAACCCGACAACCCCGGCAACCCTGTATGATTTTGATTCCGTCTCGGCCTCTCTTCCTGCAAACTTCATAGCCAGAAGAGCAGTGGAATATGTTTCCTATAACGGGGTTAATGCCCTGCTTGCCGGTGGTCTGCACAAAAGCACTACCGATACAGTCGTTAATCCTATATATTACACTATTGATCCTGCAATAAATAACGGGGCAGTCTGGAAACCTCTCGGTGAACTGCTGCCTAATGCCCCGATATTCGCACTTCAATACAACGCGACTGACGACGTTCTTTTGGCTTCAACCTTGGGGCGCGGCCTCTTTGCCACGTTTGACTTTACGAGTTATTTTGGCGAAGCCACCAGCCTGATGTTCGGGAAAGCGGACAACGACAGCAAGCCTGACGCCTCCCTTCTGACTGGCGGCCGCGCCTTGATCAAGACTGGTTCAGGAACGCTGACCCTTCCCAACGCAGCAACAACCTATACCGGAGGAACCGAGTTTAACGGCGGCACCATCGCGGCTTATCGAGACGACAGTTTCGGGGAGGCATCCGGCAACTGGTCATTCACTGGCGGCAAACTGCAATATCTGGCAGCCTTCAATTCCGCCCGGTCAATTATCTTAAATACTGGAAATACTGGCGGCGGAACCTTCGATACCAACAGTTACGCACCAACTTTGTCAAGCGTGGTCTCTGGTGATGGATCATTCACAAAAACGGGCGCAGGAACGCTTACCCTGAGCGGGGCCAACACCTACAAAGGAGACACAACCGTTAATGCGGGAACGCTAAAAGCTGGCGTTGCCTCAGTGCCGAATACCAGTGGCGCGTTTGGCAATAATTCGGCCGTGATTATGGCAAATGACGCATCCACAAACCTTGACATCACTGGCTTCGATACACAGATCGGTTCCATCACTGGCGGTGGCGTGACGGGTGGCAAAGTGTTGCTCGGTGCTAAAATGCTAACAGTTGGCGGAGATAATTCCAGCCCGGCAGCTTATGCCGGCGTTATCTCTGGCGAGGGTGGCGTCATAACCAAAATTGGCACCGGCACTCAGATATTCTCAGGTGACAACACGTATACCGGCGGGACAACGATCAGCGCTGGCATTTTGCGGGCCGACAATAGCCATGCCCTCGGCACCGGAGACGTTAACAACAACAACATCCTCGATATTGACATGACAACCCTTAATATTGGCGGCGCTTATACTCAGGGTGCTTTCTCAACGCTGATGGTCGCTGTCAACGGCAGTACCAGCGGATCGATAGTGTCGAAAGGGTTAGCTACTGTCAAAGCCCTTAACGTCCTCGATCTGAATGTCTCGAATTACATACCTAACAACACAACCTACAAAATTATACAAGGCTCGACCGGCGGCACTGCTATAGAAGTCCCGGTCATTAGCCTTACCGGCAACAAAAAAGCGACCTTTGCTGCGACCACGACAGGCTATGAGCTGATACTGACCTCCAGCCGCGCCGCAAACGGCTTCGCCAGTGACGCCAATCCCGGTGATGCCAATGCCAGAGCCGTCGGCAACGTGTTGGACAATATCACCAATCCTTCAACCGATATGTCCAACGTATTGAATATAATGGAAGGCTTAAGCAGAAGCCAAACGGCTTCAGCGCTCGACACCCTGGTTCCGCAGGTCGATGCCGGCGTGCTCAACACCGACCGGGCCACGCTCAATAATTTCACCCAACTCTCGACTGACCGGGTGGAAAAAGCCCATAAGGAGAAACAATCCAAACATTCGGCGCGGTCTGGCGTCTCCAGCGGCGAGGCGGATAAGCTGGACGGCCTGTGGGCCAAGGGTTACGGCAGTTATTTGACGCAAGGCACGCGCGGCGGTATCGCCGGCTATAACGCCTGGAATGCCGGTACGGCGCTGGGTGTTGACCGCCGTTTCACCGATGCCCTTACCCTGGGCATCAGCGGCGGTTATGCTTACGGCAATGTCAACTCCGATGCCAATAGCGCCAATACCACCATCAACAGCGCCCAGACCACGCTTTATGGCGGTTATCAGGACCAGAAGCGGCCGTTCTTTATCGATACCGCCGTGTCCTTTGCCTATAACTGGTATGCCGGCCGGCGCAACATCAATGTCGGTAACGTCATCCTGAGAACCGCCAACGGTTCATACAGCGGCCAGCAATATGGCGCGTACCTGGGCGTCGGTTACCGGTTCAAGTTTGCAGACGCCATCGAAGTGACGCCGCTGGTGTCGCTTCAGTATAATAACCTGCAAATCAACAGCTATAATGAAACCGGAGCCGGCGCTTTAAATGTGAATACCGGCACCCAGAATTACAACCAGTTGCAGTCCGGCCTGGGCGGACGGATAGCCACAACCCTGAGTTCGCAATGGGGCAAAGTAACGCCGGAACTGCACAGCAAATGGCTCTATGACTTCTTCGGCGACCCGTTCGCGGTCACCTCCAACTTTAACGGCGGCGGCGCAGCCTTTGGTTCCAATGGTGCAAAACCTGCGGTCAACAGTTTTAATGTCGGCGGCGAGCTGAAACTGGACTTACGGGATGAAATTGCGCTCATCGGCAAAGTCGATACGCAATTAAGACAGGGCTTCTCGGGTGTATTCGGCTCGTTTACCGTAAGGTTCTGAAGCAGCGGGGACTTTGTGGGAGCGACGCCTACGTCGCGATTTGAGGCGTTGGGCGTTAGTCGCGACGCGTGCGTCGCTCCCACAACATCTGCATATACACTTTCAGATAAATAACTTCCAAGTAACACTAAGAACAGTATTGATTTTAAAGGATTTTAATTGGCGAAGTTGGAAGTTTAATATATGAAAGTCCATAGATTGGATTACTGTCTTTTTGGCAACCCAACAACACAACGTGATGTACAATCGGCTTCATAACAACAGGTATTTCAAATGAAAATCAGCATCATTGTAGCGGGAGTAGTGCTTTCTGTCGTGTCGTCACTGGTTATGGCGAAACCTTCCAAGCAGGTATCTTCTCTTGACCAAGTCCCAAAGCAGATCAAGAGCAAAGTCGGTTTAGAGTAATATAATGAACAGATGAGCGGTATCGCAAAGCCGGACGGGTTTGGAACCTTGCTTCCCGCCGGGCTTACGGCTAAATAAATCGTTGCTTTGATTGCTCGCGAAGAAGACGTAGGGCTTGCCACCTTGGTCGGCACCAAAGCTTGGCCCTATTGCCCGAACAGCTTTGTTGCAATAGCGTGCTTCGCCAAAACCAAGGCGGAATTTGATAGCGACAGCGAAGTCAGCAAAGAACCCACTTGCACAAAATACTACGATCCCAACCAAAATAACGGGGAGCAGTCTGTTGTCGTTAAGTTAAGTGCCTCTTGGCAAGATAAACCGTTGGCTGAGCGGAGTCGAAGCCAGCAAAAACGCTTCGACTCCGCTCAGCGAACGGCTTAACTTAATGATATTGGGGAGCAGTCTGTTGACCAATTGGTCTGCGTTTTGGATGGAGCGAGGGCTATGCCGACGGCACCGGCTATTTTGAAGCGTTTGCCCTGTTTAAGATTGATGGCATCCGGCTAATCAATGTCCTATCAGAACCCATCTACTATTATGAGGATATCGCAGGTGATTGGCACAAAAACGGAACCTGTGACCATGAGGTCTATGAAGGGCAGAACGTGCTTTCCTTTCTGCCGAACAAGACTCAGGGTTATTACGACCTTCAAATTAAAACGCAGGGCAGCAAGTGGAAAAAAGTCTTTCAATGGGACAGCAAAGCCGCAAGGTATCGCGCTGTTGCTTCTGCGGCAAGAACGAAAAAACACTAAACAGGCTTAAGAGGCCAACCAGATGCAGCGCGATAAGGCCAGGTATCAACACTTAGCGTGTCAAAACGTTTGGGACGGGGTTGCAAACGCCGTCCCGCTTGGGCTGGCGGCTATCCTGTGCCATGCCCGAAACGCTGGTTCCCGCCGGCCTTAAAAGGCTTATTCCGCCCTGGACTTACCGGAATCATCTGGAAAACAACAGTCATTGAATCCCCATATTGCGCACTAAAACCAAACTTCCTATAATGGCAGGCGGGCCAATCGAGGATACTATGACAGAACGTAAAGAAAATGCCGAAACCGTGACGGATGATTACGATAGTCCCTGGAAAGAAGCTGTTGAACATTATTTCCCGGAATTCATGGGGTTTTATTTTCCGGAAGCTTATGCCGAGATTGACTGGTTAAAGGGGCATGTATTTCTGGATCAGGAATTGCGTGCAGTCGTGCAGGATGCAGAACTGGGCAAACGTTTTGTTGATAAACTGGTCAGGGTGGCTTTGCTCAATGGCGAGGAAAAGTGGATTTATATCCACGTTGAAGTGCAAGGCACCAGGCAGGCGGAATTTGCCGAGCGGATGTTTGTCTACAACTACCGCCTGTATGACCGCTATCGCCGACCTGTTGCCAGCATGGCAGTGCTGGCCGATGAACAGGTCAATTGGCGACCGGATTATTTCAGTTACCGTGTCTTGGGCAGTGAAACTTCCCACCGTTTTCCCATTGCCAAGCTGACCGATTATCATGACCGGTTAGATAAACTGCTGGTAGCGGATAACGCCTTTGCAGTGGTGACAGCAGCGCACATTTTGACCCGGCGAACCAGAAAGAACGACGAAGAACGTTACCAGGCCAAGCGGCAATTGGTACGCTTACTCTATCAACGCAACCGGAATAAACAACAAGTCATCGACCTGTTTAGAGTGATTGATTGGCTGATGCGCTTACCGGAAGCACTTGAGCAACAATTATGGCAGGAAATAGAAACCTTTGAGGAGAACAAACAAATGCAATATGTAACGAGTATAGAAAAATTTAGGATTGCCAAGGGACGCCAGGAAGGACACCAAGAAGGGCGCCAGGAAGGCTTGCTGGAAGGGGAGGCCGAAATGCTGGGCTTAATGCTCAGACATCGTTTTGGTGCTTTGTCGGATACCGCCATAAACAGACTAAATAGTGCCAGCGAAGCACAACTCAAAGACTGGTTGATTAGCGCCCTTTCAGCACCTTCGCTGGACGCCGTGTTTAACGAGGGTGTCAGCCATTAAATAAAAAGGCTCAAGGTGAATAACGATTGCTTGGCTGAATGTAACGAATATAGAAAAATTTAGGATTGTCAAGGGACGCCAGCAAGGCTTGCGGAAAGGGGAGGCCGAAATATTGGGCTTAATGTTCTGGCATCGTTTTGGTGCTTTATCGGATGCTGCCATAAACAGGCTAAATAGTGCCGGCGAAGCACAACTCAAAGACTGGTTGATCAGCGCCCTTTCATCACCTTCGCTGGACGCCGTGTTTAACGAGGGTGTCAGACATTAAATAAAAAGGCTCAAGGTGAATAATGATTGCCTGGCTGATGTGCTTACCGAAAGCACTGGGCAACAATTATGGCAGGAAATTGAAACCTTTGAGGAGAACAAACAAATGCAATATGTCACCACTTTGGGTGATGGCTTACCGCGTGGTATCGCTTTGAAATTTTTCGTGCTCCCTTCGGCTACGCTCAGGACAGGTTTTGTGTTTTTCGTGGACGAAATGATTTTTCAAGATTACCAGGTTCACTTTTTTCTCCGCAAAATCCAAGCCCAACCAGGACGCTGCTCCCACAATCTAGTGTCCATCCGACGAATTAACCTTTTAGTCATTAGGTTTTTAAGTTGCTTAGGTTTACAATCTAAAAAAATCTTAAGCCCGATAACCCTGTTTACTTTATTTGCAACGGTAACCATCAATTCACAGGCACTTCGATGTTTAACAAACCCATCAAAGCCATTGCAATTATCCTTATAACCGCGCTTTCGTTAACCGGTGCCGCCTTATCTTCAGCCGAAGAGAAGGGCGACGAGTCCATCTTTAAATACAAAAAACAGCTCGCCATCACCGACCAGCAGGAAACCAACCTCCGCAGCATCATCTCGAAGATTCAGGACACTCTTAAGGACAAGACCGAAGAACTCAACAAACACCGCGCCGAACTCAATAAAATGCTGGAAACCAAGGCCGACCTGGCCAAGATAAAAGAAAAGCTGCGCACCATTGCCAGAATCCAGGCAGACGCCACCTACGAAGATATCGCCAGCATCCGGGCCATAGAAAGCGAACTCACCGCCACTCAAATGACCCAGTGGCGCGGCATGCAGGAAAAATACCGGAAAAGCCAAGAGAAAACCCAGGCAGTTTCGCCTGAACAGAAAGGGGCGGGTCAATGAAGAAACTGATGCTTGTCAACGTTATTATTGCGCTGCTGTTGATGGTTTCTGCGTCGGCTTTTGCGGCTGATGGTCATGATGGTTCTTGGGCTGTAGATGCCGACGGCCTTTGGACGCTTGGCACCAACTGGACTAGTAGCGTTATTCCTGGGCAAAGCGGCACAACGGACAACAACGACAAAGCAACGTTCAGCAACCACCTCACTAATAATCGTTTTATCACAGTTGATGCCGGTCGGAATGTCCAGTTCATCGATTTTAGAAGTCCTGCTTTTGTTGACCAATTTGGGTTCACGCTCCAAGGAGGCCTTTTGAAACTGACTAATGGCGGCGGGATCACGAGTGAACAGTTTACTCCGGCAACAGGACAAAGAGAAAGCAAAATAAGTTCGCCCATTGAACTTCAGGGCGATCACGGCACGGCCACGTTCAGTGACAATGGTGAAGAATTAACATTCCTGAACATTAGTGGCGGAGTGACCGGTGTCTCCACAGCAGGGAATACTACAACGCTCACCCTCCAAGGCACTAATCAGGAACGTAGTGAGATCAACGGTGTTATAGGTGATGGCTCAGGCGGCGGCAAGTTGGCATTAACCAAAGCTGATGCGGGCATTTGGATTCTTTCCGGTGCCAATACCTATACCGGTGACACGAAAGTCGATGGCGGAACGCTAATCTTGAGGAACAATTTAGCGCTTCAGAACAGCGCCCTGGACACTTCGGGTGCAGGCGTCATTGACGTGACCGGTTTTACAACACCGACTTTAGGCGGGCTCAAAGGCAGCACAGCTTTGGCCTCGGTGATCACCACCGGATATGTTGACGTTACCGGACTGACCCTTAATCCTGGAACGGGCGTCACCGACACCTATTCCGGTGTGATTGCCGACAGCACTGTCGGCATGGCCCTTACGAAGTCCGGCCTTGGTACACAGGTACTTTCCGGAACCAACACTTATAGCGGTGTGACCAACATCAACGCTGGCACATTGGTTGTCGACGGCTCAATTGCTACCAGTTCCCTTACCTCCGTCAATAGCGGCGGCATCTTACAGGGGAGCGGCACGACTGGCGCGGTCAGCATCAACAGCGGCGGCATTCTCAGCCCCGGCAACAGCCCCGGCACGCTCACCAGCGCCGGTGGCGCCACTTATGGCGGCGGTGGTACGTATCTCTGGCAGATCAATAATGCCACGGGTGCCGCAGGTAACCCTACAGGCTGGGATTTACACAACATAACCGGCGGCGCTCTGAATATTTCGGCCACCAGCGGCAGTAAATTCACGATCGATATTACGGGTCTGAATGCGGGCAATACCTCCGGCGCTGTGGTTAATTTCAATAAATTTACCAATTACACCTGGAAAATTGCCAGCGCCACGGGCGGCGTTACAGACTTCGCCGCCAACAAATTCAACTTGTTGACCACCAACTTTACCAACAACAATAATATTACTGGCGTTAAGAGCAATGGGTTTTTCAGCATCGGCTCCTTGGGCAACGATCTGCAATTAATCTACACGGCTGCGGTGAATGCTACAAATTATGCCAGTGACGCCAATCCTGGCGATACCAATGCCAGAAACGTCGGCACCGTGCTGGACAATATCACCAACCCGACTGCCGATATGACCAACGTTTTAAATACGATGTCCGGCTTAAGCAGGGCGCAAGTTGCCGCAGCGCTCGACACCCTGGTTCCGCAGGTCGATGCCGGCGTGCTCAACACCGACCGGGCGTCGCTCAATAATTTCACCCAACTCTCGACTGACCGGGTGGAAAAAGCCCATACGGAAGTGCAATCCAAACATCCTGCGCGGTCTGGCATTTCCAGCGGCGAAGCGGGCAAGCTGGACGGCCTCTGGGCCAAGGGTTACGGCAGTTATTTGACGCAAGGCACGCGCGGCGGTATCGCCGGCTATAACGCCTGGAATGCCGGTACGGCGCTGGGTGTTGACCGCCGTTTCACCGATGCCCTTACCCTGGGCATCAGCGGCGGTTATGCTTACGGCAATGTCAACTCCGATGCCAATAGCGCCAATACCACCATCAACAGCGCCCAGACCACGCTTTATGGCGGTTATCAGGACCAGAAGCGGCCGTTCTTTATCGATACCGCCGTGTCCTTTGCCTATAACTGGTATGCCGGCCGGCGCAACATCAATGTCGGTAACGTCATCCTGAGAACCGCGAACGGTAGCTATGACGGCCAGCAATATGGCGCGTACCTGGGCGGCGGTTACCGGTTCAAGTTTGCAGACGCCATCGAAGTAACCCCGCTGGTGTCGCTTCAATATAATAACCTGCATATCAACAACTATAACGAAACCGGGGCCGGGGCGCTGAATCTGAACGCAGGCACCCAGAATTATAACCAGTTGCAGTCCGGCCTGGGCGGACGGATAGCCACAACCCTGAGTTCGCAATGGGGCAAAGTAACGCCGGAACTGCACAGCAAATGGCTCTATGACTTCTTCGGCGACCCGTTCGCGGTCACCTCCAACTTTAACGGCGGCGGCGCAGCCTTTGGTTCCAATGGTGCAAAACCTGCGGTCAACAGTTTTAATGTCGGCGGCGAGCTGAAACTGGACTTA
The DNA here is from genome assembly GCA_037127995.1 of Methylococcaceae bacterium. GTDB lineage: Bacteria > Pseudomonadota > Gammaproteobacteria > Methylococcales > Methylomonadaceae > Methylobacter_C. Next base: position 42,949 of record JBAXXH010000017.1, read on the forward strand.
CGGGATGAAATTGCGCTCATCGGCAAAGTCGATACGCAATTAAGACAGGGCTTCTCGGGTGTATTCGGCTCGTTTACCGTAAGGTTCTGAAGCTGCGGGGACTTTGTGGGAGCGACGCCCACGTCGCGATTTGAGGCGTTGGGCGTTAATCGCGACGCGGGCGTCGCTCCCACAACTACGGGTGTGTGGTTGCATTTTTTATTGCCAGTAAAGCGGGTACACTCTACAATCAAATAATGCATTTCTGATTAATTAATTCCCCATGCGCCACGCCATTGATTCAAAAATAGATTGTGTCACAGCCAGCAACTTAAAAGCGGTCAAGACTATCTAGAA
>JBAXXH010000018.1:0-41556 GCA_037127995.1 Methylococcaceae bacterium
TGCTGCCGGCTGGCCGTTAGTGCCAGTTTGTTCGCTAAAATCGAATGTCAGCTTTACGTGGGAAACTTGCCACTCGTAAATCTGGTTTCAATGTCGCTTTTGGGTCGAAAGCGATCGTCAGAATAAACGTTAAAATACCCAACTTGCATCATAAATTAAACTGATTCAAACAAAAACTCATACGTAAAAATACCTATAAGCACTAACTAAAAAAATAAGTTGCTTTGGTATTCCAAACCGGTTCTGGTTATTAAAATGTAAACAACGCATCAAGATTAACGTCCACTCAAGACTGTTAATGGCCAATTAAACTGAGCCAGTAATGGCAAATTGCCGAACTTCATTCTGCAATATTCATCGCTCTAAAGCGGCCAGTCGCGTCCGTCGGCTATTGGCCGTGAGCGGGCGGACAGTTCCAACTAAAATAATTACAGCAATAGGCCGGAAACGCTTATTCTCGCTTGCGCTCGAAAAGCCTTATTCCGGCCCAATTTCTGGCACTCAATCTTCATATTGAGTGCCAGAAAATCAATACACTACAACCAAATTGATTCCTGTTCCAAAGCCTTACCGTAAGTTTGAGACAGTGATCCCAGCTTAATAAAATCGGGGTTCAAGGCATTCAGCGCAGTCAATTTTGCAAAGGCATTTTCAAATTGCACCCGCGTTTTTAACCAACAATCAGTGTTGCCAAATTTTTCCAATTTAGCTTCCCAATCCGGCAACCAGTAAAACTGTAACGCAGAATCCGGGTGTAGCGCGTTAACCAAGCGGATGTAGTTGCTTAAACCAACACCGTCATAATCCGGAAACAAAATCACTTCATCGGTGCGTTTTTGTTCAGCAAGCCATTGCAACAACACCTCGGATAGCTGGCCGGCATAATAAGCCAGGCAACCCTTAAAATCTTGAGGCAACCAATCACATTGATCAAACAACGCCTGATTTTCAACCAATAATAACGGCCGGTTGCATTGCCAGCCCTGCCCTAAATTTAATCCCGCATTGATTTGTAAGGCAGCAACGCCAAAACGCGCAGTCAGTTCAGAAGGCTGCATCCGGTCATTGGCATTCTGCCAAACAACATCAGCATCCCAGGATTTCATCAATAAATACCAACAATCGTGGCCGGTTTGGCCGGTCTTGCTATTGCGCTCCCTGCCAATATTACGGCTGCGTGCCGGTAAACCGTCCGGTAAGGATGCCTCATCCAAAGGATGTAATTGGCGCAGATAGTTAACAACACTTTGCCGGTTAATGACCTGATAAATAGTTGCTCGACCTTGCTTTTTAAGTTCAATGAGACGGGTTTCACGCGCGAACTGTTCAAGACATTTTCTCTGTCCAAGTGTAAATGCCGAAGCCATTAATGGCTGGTCACTGTTTACCAGATGTTTTAATGCCTCGCTTAAAATACTCATGCCTTGAGATCGGCATTATTAATAGGTTCTAAAATCTGCCAATTAAGTCGGCTGATATGATTTTTGCCATTGGTTGTGCCGATTGGTACACAATACCGCGCGGTAATTTGTGGTTCGGGTGAAGCAAAAATCAATGTAAAACCAAATTCCGCCGCTATTTCTATCAAATTGCGCTGATTATGTTGATCCAAGGACGCCGCCTCATCCAGATAACACGCGGTTTTGATGGTTTTGCGCGGGTCTTGCATTTGATTGAGCATGGCCAAACCGGTGATCAGTTTTGCCATCAGCACGGTGCCGTTGGAGGCTGCGCTGTCGATGTCTTCAAATTCAGCGGGCGTTTGATTTTCTTTGGCTATAATAAAAACCAGCCGGAATAAATGTTCAACCCGCAGACCGCCTCGCGCTTCACCTTCCTTGATTAGCGTATCTTTGGCATGATTGAGTTCTTTATCATCCAGCACCGCATTATGGTCGAACAAATCAAAAGAATTTCCCGATTCAACCTGTTCAGACGTGGAAATCAGGGTTTGTATCGCCTTGACCAAGGCTTCTTCTTCGCGGGGTTCAATCTTAAATATCTTTAGATCGGAAAGCTGGCGGCGATTGATTTTGTTATTAAACTCGCGCATCCGTCGTTTAAGCGTTTCCAGACTGTCCCGCAAATCCCGCAAAATAGCTGCAATTTGTACCACCGCAGAACGCGCCTTGCGTTCAATGGCCGCTTGCTCCTGACTTAAGTTTACCGTATAGGCAAATAACGCATCAAGCTCTTGTTCGGAAGAATCCTGCGTTTGAAACTTGCTCAAACCGTCCCGATGCAAATCCATCAATTGCCGGTTAAGCTCATCGTCCAGCGCATTGTGTTTTTGGCAATCGCGGTTATAACTTTCAATACGGTCAGCCAGGACGGGCATAGCCAATTCAGCCATTTCCATACACGGCAAAAAGGGCAGTTGCTCCAAATAAGTAAACGGCGCGTGTTGATCCAAACGCTGCTGACGGGCATTGTTAATGCGTTGATGCTGACTTTGCAGCTCTTTCTGTGCGACTTTATTATTATCCTGATGTTGGGCGATGCCGCTTTTCTGGTCGGCTAGCGTTAACTCTTCCCGTTTAAGCGCTTCCAGTTTTTGCTGCACCTCCGCCAGGGTTTTCAGCCGTTCTGACCCACTGGCCTGCATCAACAGCAATTCTTTGTAGTCTGTTATATCGGCATCCAATACCTCGATTTGCCGCTCCAATTCCTGTTGCTGGCGCTTTTGTTGGGCCAACGTTTCCAAGGTCTGCAACAGATTTTGCCAGTCGACCAACTGACGCTCACAATCGCTGATTTCCGTTTCCAGTTCTTGCGCGGTTTTAAGCATCAGGTTGGGTTCCAACGCCGACAAATCCAGCGACAAACCGGGCAATTCCAAGCGATTGGCCGACAAATTATTTTCCAATTGTGCGGCAAACGACTGAAAAGCAACGGTGTCGTTCAGTTTAACCGCACTATTTTCAGTGACCGGCAAACTTAGAACCGACTTCGCCAGCAAGCGGGTTAACAGCTCAAAACGGTCTGTCGGCAGCAGTTTTTGCAGTTGCAGATATAAATTATTATCCAGACTGGCTAACTGGCGTTGCAAATCGGCGTGTTCTTTACCGACCTTTACAATATTGCGTTTAATCGACTCAGGCGATTGTTGCTGCTCGGCATTTTTAATCACCCTAACCCGTTCGTCGCGTTGTTCCTGCAAGTTTTTCCGTTGGTTTTGCAATTGCAGTAAATCGCTAACAAATTCAAAACGCAGCGTGAGTTCCTGGCAGCGTATTTCTATTTTTTGCTGGACTTTTAAAAGGTTTTCCGTTTCAGCTTGATCCTTATAAACGGCTTTCTGACGATTTTCCAACGCCAAAATATCCGCAACCAACCCCTTAAGCTGCTGGGCCAGTTGTTCAAACGTATGATTGTAATAAGCTTCCCACTCATTTAAGCCTTGCTCGATTAAAGGTCGCCATAAAATAACCTTGCCGCGTAAAATGCGGCGTGTTTGCTGGCTGTCTTCCATGTCGGCAATGCGCGTTTGATTGCGAAACACCGCGTCATACTGGGATTTGTCGTAGTTGACATCGGCAAAAGACTTATCCCATTCATTTTTAAAATCGACACTCCGATCCTGCAAGTCGTTTTTAAAAATTTCCAGCAAATAGTTTTTCACTTCCTTGCTGTCCAAACGATCCAGACGCAACGTTCGGGTAAGAATGCGCTGATAAGTTGCCGCTTGGGACGTAAATTCCAGTGGAAAAATAGTAAAATCGGGATCGTCCGAACGTTGTTTTTGACGATTGCCATACAACAAGGCGCGTAATTCGGCTTGTGGATATATTTTGGCTGGCTTCCCGCACTCAAACAGACGGCCGATTAATTTGGGTTGCGTAACAAGCTTGCCATCAGCCAACCGGTAATCATCAAGATCAAGACTGCCTTGATAAGCAAAGTATTCATAATCATGGCTTAAGCCCTTGCCGACACAACCAATCACCGCCATGCCGGACGGCAACAACACTTCCAGTAGAATATAGGCACTGTTGTCCGGAAAATAAAAACGCCGGGTATTTTCAAAGCTGTGCGCCCCAAATTCCATGTGCTGTTTATTAAGGATAAGCAGAAACTGCAAAGCATTAATCAAACTGGTTTTGCCGGTATTATTCGGGGCGATAATCGATACTGAATCATCCAGCGGCAATTCGGCGCGGCTGTATCCGGCGCTGTTTAATAACACCAGCTTTTGAAAGCCGTACTGTGGCAGGCTCAAAACAACTCCTCCTCAACGTCTTCCACCTGAAGCTGATCGGGTCGGTCGGCCTGTGCCAATTCCTCAAACAAATCCAGGTAGCGATGCACGGCGGTCAGCAGGCGATAGGTTTGGTCTTCAAACACCAAAAAACCGACGCGTGCCGCACTGTCCAAAATTTCTTTTAACATCTGCGGACTGTTCATTTCTTCGGCTTCCAGGATGGCCTGATATTGCTGCCACAACTTTTCAAGCAACGCCGCATCAAGCCGCCATTGCTGAAACTGGAATAAATGCAAACCTTGATCGGCTTGATATTCAAACAGCAACATCAACAGCAAAGCCAGTCGACGGGTTAGTTTGCCGGTATAAGAACTGGCTTGATCGGTTTTAAAGTAAGCAAAACCACGCCCATCCACCACCAATACAAAACCTAACGCGGCAAACAAGTCCTGATAGTGGCTTTGCTGATTTTCCAGTTCCACCCAAAGTTCGGTGTCCTGCAAACGGTTTAAATGCGTCCCGGAACTTAATAGTTTAAAGAGCGGCTGTAGCTGGGTCAGTTGGGTCAAATTAAGGGTCATAAAGACATCAGTGTATGGCTGTGTAAGCGAATCGCGACCTGCTTGAGAGCAATGCGGGTTTCTTTTGGGTCGGGAATGGCGACAACATCCGCCAAGCGAATAAAGGTGTGGTAAAGCCTTAACAAGGTGATGTCCTGATAATGGCCGTAATGACCGGTTAACCAGTGCATCAAATCCGTTAACGGCAAACTCTGATACAGGTGTTCGCGGATGGCGTCCTCATCGACCTGTTCCAACTGAATGTGGGTGTCCTTAGCGGTCAACTCCGGAAAATCAACGGTTTTAGGCTGATAATGCCGCACTTGTTCCATTAACGTCAACAATTCCGGCCCAATGGCAACCGATACCGTGCGTTCTTTACGCCAAACCGGCAAACTCTGTGGCGAAAAAGTTCTGCGCAAACCTTTTTTACGCACCTCACCCAGTAATTGCCCAATCGCGGCGCTTAACCGGTTATGTCGACGCAACTCTTCCCGCAGCGGCATCAAAGTGTTGGTGCATTGTTTCAAAGCCAGAAGTCCGGCTTGTCGTAACTCCTTAACCCGAAAGCCTATTTGTCGCAACAAACGCTGATGACTGTATAAACCGCCTTGAATCACTAATTGCTGAGCCAGCGCTTCCAATACTTTTTCAGCTTCTTCCAGCAACGGATAAAAACTCCCGCCCGCACCGGTATCCATTAACTCGGTCATCGGTTGTACATAACGGTCATAAGCGTCCAGCACTTCACGATAACGCTTGGCCAACGGCATCTTCTCGTCAGCGGCTTTAGCACGTTCAGCAATGTCCTGAATGGCATGGGTATCTTGGTCAAGTTGTTGTAAAATTTGCCGAAGTTGATTGTCAATCCGCACCGCGCCTCGTTGCAACGCCGCTATATCCCTATCCTGCACGGCCTGCTGCAATTGCTCCAAACCGGTTTTAATATCAACAATTCGGGCTTTTAAAATATCCGACAGCCCCAATTCATGCTCATGCAACAAACTACCGACAAATTGACGGACATTTTCGTTAAGCTGCAACGTATTGCTATGCGACATTTCAACCAACAATTCGGCGTTAACCACCTGTTGCAAACGCTCTGCGTGCTGTTCAGCCGATTCATGAACATAGACTTTAGCCATTAACGCCAAGACATCATTACGCTCATAAGCAATTTGATCGCGACCCAACAACACGATGCGCTCTATTGCGTCCCAGTGTTTTTCAAGTGCTCGAATCAGACTGCGAGGGTTAATCATGTGGATACAAAATTATCATGGATTCTAACGGAAGGTGATTAAAACATAAGTCATCGTTTTAATCCTGACAAGTATATGTCATATTTTTGACATATCAAAACGCCAAACCCGTTACGCGATAGTTATTAATGGTTATATATTTTCTTGTGGTTAAAATAGCCAAGGTTTAATCATATTTGACGTTGCTCTTCATTCGACAATAAAGGAACACTATGGCTGTCACGGTTAATTTCAATACCCTGCGTCAACGCGCCAGTCAGTTTGCCAAGAAGTTTGAAGGGATCTCTAAGTGCATATCAACAAAGAAGCCGCTGCCGCCAAAAGTAAAAAACGTCGTGAGTTTGGCACCCATTACACCAGTGAAGAAAATATTCTTAAAGTGATCAATCCCTTGTTTATGGATGACCTTAGAAAGGAATTTGCAAAGTGCGGTAAAACCCCCGCCAAGTTAGGCGCTTTTCATAATCGTTTGGCCGCCCTTAATTTTTTTGATCCGGCTTGTGGTTGCGGAAACTTCTTGGTTATTGCTTACCGCGAATTACGGTTGTTGGAGCTGGAAGTTATTCAGAAGCTGTTTGGTAACAACCTGACCGCCCAGCTGGATGTTGATACGCTCATCCGTTGCAATGTCGATCAATTTCACGGTATCGAAATAGACGACAGCGCCGCGCAAATTGCCACAATCGCGTTATGGCTGACCGACCATCAAATGGATACCAAGGTGCAAAGTCTCGGACTTTATTACCACCGCATTCCCTTGGTAAAAAAAGCCAACATCGTTTGCGCCAACGCCCTGCGCATTGATTGGAACGACGTGATTCCGGCCGAGAAGTGCAGGTTTGTAATGGGTAATCCGCCGTTTGTGGGTAGCACTTATCAATCTAAAGAACAAAAATCGGATTGCGCTAAAGTTTTTAAAGGCATGAAGAGTGCGGGTGTTTTGGATTTGGTGGCGGCTTGACATATTACCGCAGCGCGTTATATTCAGGCCAATCCTAAAATCCCTGTTGCGTTTGTGTCCACCAACAGTCTGACCCAAGGCGAGCAAGTCGCCATTTTGTGGACTGAGCTGTTAAAACTTAATATCAAACTGCATTTTGCGCACCGCACGTTTCGTTGGAGCAACGAAGGCAAAGGCGTAGCCGCTGTGCATTGTGTGATTATGAGGTTTCATCTGTTGTAGAGACGCGATTAATCGCGTCTCTACGGGTTTGCCGTCTGTTCGATTACGGTGACGATATTGCAGGCGAGCCGATGAAATTCAGGCTAAACCAATAAATCCTTATTTAGTCGATGCGCCGACTGTGTTTATCGACAAACGCCGAAAACCATTGTGTAAAGATGTGCCAGAAATGGTTTTTGGCAACATGCCCAACGATGGTGGATATTTGTTGCTGACACACGAGCAAGCTCAAGTTATAGAACAGAATGACCTAATTTCTGCCCAATATATACGATCCTTTCTGAGTGCTGAAGAATTTATTAATAATATAAAACACTATTGCCTGTGGCTTAAAGACAGCACAACCCATGATCGCAAAGCGTCACCGGAAATTCAGAGACGAATGCAAGCCCTGAAAAGCTTGCGCTTGAATAGCTCCAGAGAAATATGGTATCTTTCTTCCCGGGTTAGATGGTTGAATGTTCTCATTGGACACCTCTTTAGCTTTTAGTTTTGGCAGACGGAAACTATACCATCTACCCTTTTTAAGAGGTGTTGCATTTAGTATGTGAATTCGCGTATTTATTATAAACGTCATACGCCATATTATCTAAAAGCAGTGACATTTCACGGGCGGTTTCAATAAAAAGATATTCAGGCGCAAATTTATCCTTGGGATTTATCTTCTCTAAAATAGCAGCAATTTTCCCGCTGCTGTTATCAGTTTTACCGGCAAAGTATTCATCGATATTATTATATTTATCCGCTAATTTCGCGAATACCTGCTTTAATTCATCACAATTCGAAATGATGCCGCTATACTGGTCATGATTGATAATACATAACAGTTTTCTTGAACAGGATAGAAGTTTTTCAATAAACCTGAATAGACATTGATAAAACAGCTCCTTATCTTCATTCTGGTCAAGTTCATAGCCTATATTTAAATAAATATTTTCAATCAAGGTGATGCTAAAGATGTGGCTTTCTATCGTTTTCAGTAAGTCTTTATCAGAGAATTCTGCATCAAAAAAACACTTTGATATTAACCGTATTATTTCAGCCTGCATTTTAAATATGTTTTCAGTATGGGCTTTCATCATCGGCTGCGCAGAAAAACTATTTCTATGAATAATATAAATAGCAGAAACAGCAATGAAAGCCCCGATAATAGTAAAGCCTAGCCGCGTAAAATAAGTCGATTGCAAGCCATATTCAAGGAGGAAAGCATTGTCAGATATAGCATCAAGAATGGGGACAAACAACGCTATCATGGTTGCATAAATAATGTAATTATTAGTAATAAAATAAAAATAATAGCCTATGAACCAAATAAAAGGCAATGAATACATCCATAAATAACTGGAAGTCATAAATATATTCGCATATAAAAACCCCAGAGTCACACCAAAAAATGTTCCTGATACTCTTGCCAGGGCATTTCTTATAATAGCTCCTTGTCCCTGACTAACCGCTGATAAAATAATGGCTACAGTCATAGGAATCCAATATCCAAAGGCTATGTTGGATACATAATCAAAAAAGATAGCCACGCAAAAGGCCACGCTAATACAAAATGACATTTGCCAGTTTTTTGTGACAACTTTTTCCAAGCTATTCATGGCGTACATCGCCATGATTTTTTAAAATTTCTTCAAACTTTCTTATGTCGGTAATCAGGCATTTTATGCCATAGATGAACTCCAATATTTCTTTATCCAGCGTTGCCGTACACAATTTTTTTAATTTTTCACAATCAACCAACCATTGATTGGTTATAGTATCGCTTAAAGTGGCCTCTATAGATTCCTGCGTCCGAATGGCCTTGTAAATTATTTTAAAACTGCCGTTAATATTACTCATTAACGCTTTAGTATTGGGTAAAAGCTTCTGTATTTCAGCTTCATTATTAAGATAAACCGTTAGGAAAGTGATCTCTCTAAATAGCTTTCTGCACTGAAAATAAGCCAAACAGGCTCTATTTCGATAAGCAATGTTTTTTTGAAAGTAATAGTCTTCATTAACAATAAGTCTATTGGCCTTGGTTAGTTGTGTAAAGAGTCTGTGCAAGAATATATGCTGTTTGGAGCTAAACAAATGTTCTACTAAAAAATCAGCCCGGTAATTTAATGGAATGGCAAGCAAATGCTTATTGACCAGGTAAGTTTCTGCTGTTTTCTTATCCGGGAAAATCATGATATTAAAAGCATCTGCCAACAGCTCTATCAAATATAAAAGATGAGCCCGCATTCTTGTTTTTGAAAAACTATATTCAAATAGCATCATGCAACTAATTACCATGATACCCATAACGACAACCTCTATAATCCCATTTAGCGCATCATACCATCCCCAGGATCCATTAAGAAATAATGCTAATTGGGTTAGCGCCAGAAGGCAGGCACTTCTAATTTTATCAACAGCGAGGATGGGCAGTGCTATTAAAAAAACACAGACTATTATCACGGTTGGATGTGCTATAAAAATATTGACAATAAATTGAAATAACGCCACCAATAGCAAAAATACTGAAATATAGGTGAGTTTATCTTTATAGCTTGAGAAAGTCTGTATGCCTAAAAACATAAATGCAGCCAGAAGAACAAAATCTATTGAAAAGGGTTTTAGCGAATAAAGTGAGTAAAATCCTGCCAGCAAAGGCGGCACAGTGAGATATAACGCACTGAATAAACTGTCATAAGCCGGATCCATTCTTCTAAAAATAGCGATAATGCTGCTACAATAGTTTTTCATCATAGATCAAGATACCATAACCATGATTTAATCTCCTCAGCTGGCGCATCAATCGTAACTGTCGCGCTGGCCCCCACATGTAAGGGGTATTCAGTATTATGACTATTCATTATTTTGATTTGCACAGGGAATCTTTGAGGAAGTCGAAACCATGGATTATCATTAGTGACTTGAGTCATTGCACTGACAGTCTCAAGCCTGCGCTGGACGTTCCAGCCAGTATTGTCAACAATGCCATTAAAAATATGATTGGGGTACATCCAAAGTCTGATTTTTGCAGTTTGCCCCATTCTGACGTAGGAAAGATCGGTTTCTTCAAAATTGCCCTGTATCCACCAGTTGTCGGTATCAATCAGCGAAAACAGAGGCGTACCGACAGTTGCATAAGTACCAATGGAGATGAACATATTTGAAATTAAACCATTAGATTCGGCATAAACCGTGCTTAACTGAAGATTGACTTTTGCTTCGCTTAACTGTGCATCAAAGGTTTTAATGTCAGCTAAAGATTGTAGATAAGCTACTTGGGCGGTTAATAAATTTGATTTTGCAATATCCACACTCGCTAACGCTTCATCCATGGCGTTTTTGGTTTGTTCATTCTCACGTTGGGATATAGCTTTTTCCTTATACAGTCTATGTGCCTGCTCGGATAAATAACGGGCATTTATATATTTTGAATTATTTTGATCAATCAACCGCTTGCTGCCATTAATTTTTTCTTTAATAGACTCACTGCTTAAATGAGTTGCTTCCAACTGACTTTGAAGCCGCTGAATAGCCAACTCATAAGGGACTTTATAGATGGTAAAAAGTTTGTCGCCTTTCTTAACCTGCTGGTTATTTACGACATATAGATTGGTTATATGGCCTTCGACTAAAGATGAAACCGGACGAGTATTGGCCACAACAAAGGCATTGTCGGTTCTTGGCATGCGGTGTATATAAAAATAATAAGAAAATCCTATAAATACCAGTGTTGTTAAGACCAGTTCAACACTATTTCTGGCAATAAAATTTTTAAATCGTGTAAACATAAAAGCTCTGGGGTCGGATATTGCAGCATCACAGTGTACCAAACAAGAGGCCTTGATAAAAAGGACTGGCATGAAGGATATAATCTATTAGCGCCGCCTTTTGACCTCGCCAATGTCAAACAGCAGCAAAAACGATAACGATTGCAATAAACTTTCTACTACCATGCGGGACGGGGTTTGTACTGGATAAATCGTGCATCCATATCCCGGCGTAAGTCATCAATATCTCGTTTAGTAGCAATCTCAGCCTCTCCTTGAGCATCCTTAAACACTTCTGAAAATGGTTCGGCTTGGCTTTCGGGAACGCCGGCAGCTTTTAAGGTACGGATAAATTTATGCGTATTAAAAGTTACAGTTGCCATAGATTACACCTGTCAATTGATGAAGTTGTGTACCTAAAGTAGCCTGTATGGTTGCTGGTTGTCAATCCCAAAAAAACTTGATTCATACTACCATGCGAGACGGGGTTTGTAACCCATACGCATCAAGCTAAGCCCTATTACTATCAAATTCATGTATTTATCAAAAAATCCATGAACTCAACACATTTAAAATTATAGTATTATTTTTAGACATTAAAATGTAAATGACTTCAATCAACAGCATTTTGGCTTAGTTTGATGCGTATGGGTTTGTAACCACGCCACAAACGTTTTGACGCAGCGGCTATTTTTAAACCATGCGAGAAACTTTGCGGATGGGGTAACATAAGCCGTCCGGCATAGGTGAATCGAGAATTTGTAGAATTTAGATATCTTGGACACCACAGTGCTAAATCGGCTACTTGCTATAAAATTTGGGTTATAACGCCATAAATTTTTGAAATAATGTGATATTAAAAGACTTGACCCCATTGACATTAGTTTTGGGCAAATCATCGAAGTCGGAAGTCATTCACGATTGAAAAATTAAAACTCCTCGATTCCACTACATGTAATTACTCACCTCCCCCTTTGGAAAAGGGGGATTGAAGGGGATTTATCTAATAAAATCTCCCCTAACCCCTCTTTTTCAAAGAGGGGGACTGAATAATTACGGAGTATTATAACAAGACTACTTGCTACATCGGGTTGTAACTGCTTAATCTATCGGGCACCAGCTGCGGTATCCTTCGTATCCATAATACGATTTATCAGGTTGGTCTGTTGCGATACTCTATCTGCTTGAGTTAAATCAATCATACCTTTAAGATCTGAAAATCGTTGTTCCGCTTCTTTTAAAAACTCTGTTGCTTTAGGAAAATCGCCGCCTTTTACAGAGGCTCGCGCTTTTTTCAAAGAATCATTAGCACGGTTACGATTACGGTCAACTTTGTCATTAGCATTGATTTCTTTACTTACCGCTAATGCCTCTTTGATATTCCCTATAATGACTGCCTCCGCCGCTTTGTCATTGATGGCTTTCATCGCTTCATTGACCTGGACTAAAGTAGCATCAATGCCTTCAGCGGCAGTCATTTTATTATACATACATGCCATGCCCAAACAGACATCAGCAGTCGTCGAAAAAGATGCTAAAGAAAGTGCCAATGTAGTCGCTATGACAGCGCTTTTTAATAATTTCATTTAATGTAAACCTCGTTATAGTTATTTTTATGTGGTCTGCAACTGCCTAGATATTGAACATATTTAATTAGCGACATGACAGCGTCAACTTTATCATAACTCTTGTGAATATTACATAAATTAACTCGGTTCCAGAAATTCAGAGCAACGCAAATAAAACCCACTACCAATCTAAAGGTATTTTTTTGGCAAGTAGCTTTGCTGGAGTAAAACGGAATCGAGGAATTAGAATTCGATTATCCTAGATTCCACTACGTTATTATGGAGGCTACTTACTAGGCAGCCAAAATTTACACACAAAAAACACCAGCAAGTTATAATTAAAGTATTTAAAGGTATATTTTTTAAGGATAGCAGTTGTGGGAAACGTTTGTATTGTCAATCAAAATGAGGACATTTCAGTTGAATGTCCTTTTCCAGCGCCCGAAACACAAAAATTCAAGTTTATTGATTTGTTTGCCGGAATTGGCGGTTTTAGACTTGCAATGCAATCAATAGGTGGAGTCTGTCAATTTTCAAGTGAATGGGATAAGTATGCCCAGATTACTTATGAAGCAAATTTTGGTGAGACCCCCCCAAAGGGGTAAATCCCGCCACACAAACCGCCCATATCTTGAGGCTCACCACTTGATTCCAATGTCTCTTCAAAAAGACACTCAGAAAAAACTGGACGTTTTGGATAATATCTTTAGTCTTTGTCCATATTGTCACCGAGCAATTCATCATGCTGATAAAAATTTAACCATAAATATTATTGATAAACTGGTAGATAAAAGACCTAAGGTTCTGGATATTATAAATCTGCAACGACCGGATATGTATAGCTTTTACGCAGTTCGTCAATTTGCGAAAAAGCATACAAATCAAGCAGACCAAGAGTCTGCTGTATTTTGATAAAAACTAAATAACCACCAGCTTAAGCTTATAGTTATTTAGTTAACTCAATCTTAAATTGTTGCTATAAATTGGTTCGGGAAGTTACAGAAAATCATTTCTTTTACAAGCAATCCAATATCGCCCGCTTAACGGCATTCAAGCTGGCGTCAATGGTTACCGGTTTGGCATCGGCGCATTGTTGCATGGCTATTTCGGGGTCTTTAATACCATTGCCGGTTAAGGTACAAACAATCTTGCTGCCTTCAGGGATTTTGCCTGATGCTATGTCGTGCAAAGCGCCCGCTAAGGAAGTCGCTGAGGCGGGTTCGCAAAATACGCCTTCATATTGTGACAACATTTTTTGTGCGGCCAAAATTTGTTCATCGGTAAATTTGTCAAACCAGCCGCCGGATTCTTTTTGAGCCGCCCAGGCGAAATCCCAGGATTGTGGATGACCGATACGAATGGCGGTGGCGACAGTTTCAGGATTATCAATCATCATGCCTGCGACGAAAGGTGCTGCACCAGCGGCTTGATAACCACACATAACCGGACGATTGGAACAAACTCGATCGGTGGCATACTCATTGTAGCCTTTCCAGTAAGCGGTGATATTACCGGCATTACCGACAGGCAGGCAGTGATAGTCCGGGGCAAAACCCAGTTCATCGACAATTTCAAAGGCGGCGGTTTTTTGGCCTTCAATTCTGAACGGATTAATGGAGTTAACAATGGTAACGGGGGCGTGATTAGCCACTTCTTTAACCAGCGCCATGCCTTTGTCAAAGTTGCCGTTAATCTGAATGATGGTGGCGTTGTACATTAAGGTTTGCGCCAGTTTACCCAAGGCAATTTTACCTTCAGGAATCAACACAAAAGCTTTAATGCCGGCTCGTGCCGCGTAAGCAGCAGCGGCAGCTGAGGTGTTACCGGTTGAGGCGCAGATAATGGCCTCACTGCCTTCTTCGACGGCTTTGGTAACCGCCATGGTCATACCACGGTCTTTAAAGGAGCCGGTTGGATTTAAGCCTTCAAACTTGACATAAATATCAACGTCTTTGCCGGTCATTCGGGGTATATTTTGCAATTGAATCAGCGGTGTTCTGCCTTCATTCAAGCTGATGATACGCGTTGTTGCACTGACCGGCAGACGGTCTCTGTAACGCTCAATTAATCCGGTGTAATGTTTTTGTGTAGTCATGATGTTTATTTATTTCAAAGTTTCCAGGCGGATGCGATTGACTGTTCCGGTGACGGTTTTTAAGGCTTCGATTTCAGCAATCGCTGCTTTCATTTCTTTTTCCAGCGTAATTTGCGTCAGCAAAATAATCGGTATGGCGGTTTCATTGCCTATCGGTTCTTTTTGGATGATGGCTTCAATACTGATGTGATGGTCTGCCAGTATTCTGGTGACATCGGCTAATACACCCGGTTTGTCTTCGGCAGTCAGGCGTAAGTAATACGATGTTTTAAAACGATCAGCCGTTAAAACAGGAATATCAGCTAATGAATCCGCCTGAAAAGCCAAATGGGGTACGCGGTTTTCAGGGTCACTGGTTAACGCTCTAACGACATCAATTACATCCGCAACCACGGCGGAGGCGGTTGGTTCTGCGCCAGCGCCCGCGCCGTAATAAAGAGTCGGGCCAACGGCATCGCCTTTGACCAACACGGCATTCATGACGCCGTTGACATTGGCAATCAACCGGCGTTCGGGAATTAAGGTGGGGTGCACTCTTAATTCAATGCCTTCGACCGTTTTTCTGGCAATCCCTAAATGCTTGATGCGGTAACCCAATTGTTCGGCATACTCGACATCAAGGCGGGTAATTTGGGTAATGCCTTCGGTATAAACCTTATCAAACTGTAACGGGATACCAAAAGCAATTGAAGCCAGGATGGTTAGTTTGTGTCCGGCATCAATGCCTTCTACATCAAAGGTCGGATCAGCTTCCGCATAACCGAGGGCTTGCGCTTCGGCCAACACGTCATAAAAATCGCGGCCTTTATCACGCATTTCGGTCAAAATAAAATTACCGGTACCATTGATAATGCCGGCCAGCCATTCAATTTCATTACCACTCAAGCCTTCGCGTATGGCTTTAATGATGGGAATACCGCCGGCAACAGCGGCTTCAAATGCAACGATAACGCCTTTTTCACTGGCTTTGGCAAAAATTTCGTTACCGTGTAAAGCAATCAGGGACTTGTTGGCCGTTACAACGTGCTTGCCGTTTTCTATGGCTTTTAAGACCATGTCTTTAACAAGCCCTGCTCCACCAATCAATTCCAAAACGATATCAATCTCCGGATCGTTGATAATGTCCATGGGATCAGTGCTTAATATGATGCCCCGGGTATCGCAAATCCGTTCTTTGCCCAAATCCTTTGCCGAGGCACGCGTGACAATAATTTCCCGGCCTGCCCGTCGTGCAATTTCTGCTGCATTACGCTTTAACACATTGACCGTACCACCGCCGACAGTACCCAGCCCTAATATACCTACTTTTACCGGTTTCAAATTAAGCTCCAGTTAAGGCAATTTCCTGCGAAGAATATATCCAAGTGGCTGGTCTTTTTATTCATTTTCTGCGTTGTCAAAATAGTTACGTAGCCAGCTACGCGCCTATTTTTCCGCCTTGAAAATAAACAAAAATCCTGCGTCACTTGGGCATATTCATTCTTGGATATCACCTAAAAAAATCGTTCACGTTCCAATTGAATGGGGCGATTTTATCGCCCTTAAAGTTTTACTTGGCTGCCTGTTTAATACCGTCTTTTTTCATCATCAAGCGAATGCCCCGAACTGCCTGACGGGTGCGGTGTTCATTCTCGATTAAGCCAAACCGTACATGATCATCTCCGTACTGACCAAAACCAATGCCTGGGGAAACCGCAACTTTTGCTTCTGCCAGTAATTTTTTACAAAACTCCAGCGAACCCATGGATTGATAAGCTTCCGGAATTTTTGCCCAGACAAACATGGTGGCTTTGGGTTTTTGAACAGACCAACCGGCAGCATTTAAACCCTCGCATAACACATCGCGTCTTTTTCTATAGACCTCGGCGATTTCCTTGACACAGTCTTGCGGGCCTTCCAGGGCAGCAATAGCCGCAATTTGAATTGGCGTAAACGTGCCATAATCCAGATAGGATTTGATTTTGGCCAACGCAGCAACCAGTTCTTTGTTGCCACACATAAAACCCACGCGCCAACCGGGCATGTTATAACTTTTAGACATGGAGAAAAATTCTACGGCAATGTCTTTCGCGCCTTCAATCTGAAGAATGGAGGGCGCTACATAACCGTCAAAAACAATATCCGCATAGGCAATATCCTGTACTACCCAGATGTTATGTTCTTTAGCCACGGCGATAATTTTTTCAAAAAAATCCAGCTCCACACATTCAGTGGTAGGATTTCCAGGAAAATTAAGAATTAACATTTTAGGTTTGGGCCATGAATCAACAATGGCTTTTTGCAATTCTTCAAAAAAATCGCCACCCGGAATCATGGGCACATGCCGTAAATCGGCACCAGCAATTACTACACCGTAAGGATGAATCGGATAAGCCGGATTGGGTACCAGTACAACATCGCCAGGCCCCAATGTTGCCAAAGCCAAATGCGCCAAACCTTCTTTGGATCCAATGGTAACAATGGCTTCGGTTTCCGGATCCAGATCGACATCAAAACGGGTTTTATACCAGTTGCAGATAGCCTTTCTTAAGCGGGGAATCCCTTTGGACACTGAGTAACGATGCGTATCGGTTCGCAGTGTGGCTTCAACCATTTTATCAACGATATGTTTAGGCGTTGGCTGATCGGGATTACCCATGCCAAAATCAATAATATCCTCTCCCGCCGCACGAGCCTTGGCTTTCAACTCGTTAACAATGTTAAAAACGTAGGGGGGTAAACGACTTATTCTATGAAATTCTTTCATTTAAAGCTCTTGAGTAACCCAAGTATGAGTAAGATTAAAAAAATATAACTTCCCGATAAATCTTTAACGGCTTAAAAACCTTGGATTTAAATACTGAATACAAGAGAAGTTACAAAAAAAAACAGTCTAAATTACTGGTGTTAACGCCTTCTGTCAAATAATAGCGCGTATTTGACAAAGTAACGACTTACTTTAAGGACAATACCCGCTCCACTCGCAGCAAGTCTTCTTGTGTATCAACCCCCGCCTGTGGGGTTTGGTCGACAATTTTTACCAAGATGGCTTCGCCGTGCCACAAAATTCTGAGTTGTTCCAGTGCCTCAACCGACTCCAGGGGTGATGGTTCCCAAGAACAGTATCGCTTTAAAAAATCGACCGTATAGGCATAAAGTCCGATGTGCCTAAGATAAGGCACTGCGCCGGACGGGGTTTTGCCTGAATTAGCAAAAGCCTCTCGCTCCCACGGAATGGGCGCACGGCTAAAATAAAGCGCATAGCCGGCTTTATTTAAGACCACTTTAACGGCATTGGGATTAAATATTTCTTCTGAATCAATTATCTTGGCCGCCAGCGTTGCAATACCTGCCTGTTGCTGACCTGCCAAAGCAAGCGCCACCTGATGAATCGTTGCCGGCGGAATCAGCGGCTCATCGCCTTGCAGATTGACGATAATTTCGTTATCTGCCCAACCACAATAGCCCGCAACCTCGGCGATTCTTTCCGTGCCACTTTGATGATCAGGACGCGTCATGACGGCTTTAATACCCAACCCGCCAACGGTTTTAAAAATCCGTTCATCATCGGTAGCGACGATAATTTCTTCAGCACCCGCTTCTTGCGCACGCTCACAAACATGGGCAATCATGGGTTTTCCGGCAATCGCCAATAACGGTTTGCCTGGTAGCCTGGTTGAGGCATAGCGAGCAGGAATAACGACTTTAAAACGTAGCGTCATTGGTATAAGGCGTCAGTTTCTTCACTGCTTAACTCGCGGGCTTCATCCTCAAGCATCACGGGAATATCATCGCGGATTGGAAAAGCGAGGCGATCTGCCCTGCAAATCAATTCTTCTTTGGTTTTATCATAGCGCAAGGGGCTCTTGCATAAAGGACAAGCCAAAATATCGAGCAGTTTTTTATCTATCATGCTTTTCTCTTAAGTAAGTTTAATAATTGTTCAGAAAAAGCGGCTTCAGGCACTGCTTTTACTGGAAGATACCAGTGCTGTTTTCCTGCAAATGCCCTGCATTTTACAGCATCTTTTTCAGTCATTAGCACCGGTTTGTTATCGTTAAATTCAATATCGTGGCGCTGGAAGGGATAGTGATCGGGGAAATTATGAGTTTTACAGAGTAAGCCAGCGGCTTCCAATACATTAAAAAAGCGTTCCGGATTACCAATACCAGCCAAAGCATAACACTCAACACCTTTAAATTCCGATAATGGTTTTTGCTCGCCGGTCATTATATTTACCAGTTTGTCACCCACCAAGCGCATGGACATTTCATTGTCTTCATATTTTTCACCATTAACGATGATAAAATCGACACTTTGTAATCTTTCAATAGGCTCGCGCAATGGTCCGGCCGGTAAACAGTAGCCGTTACCAAAGCGTCTTTCACCATCGATAACCGCAATTTCAATCGTTCTGTTTAAGGCATAATGTTGCAAACCATCATCGGATAAAATGACATCACAATCGGATTTACTGAGCAACATTTTTGCTGCGTCTACCCGCAAAGGCCCTACCGCCATCGGGCATCCGGTTTGTTTGGCGATTAACAAGGCCTCATCACCAGTATTTTTGGCATCACTGTCTACTGTCACCCATTGCGGCCATGATTCAGCTTGCCCGCCGTAACCACGACTAATGATACCCGGTTTAAAACCGGATTCTTTAAGAAACGCAGCCAACCAAATAATCAACGGTGTTTTACCTGTGCCGCCCAACGTAATATTGCCTACGATGATAACCGGAACCGGCAAGTTATGTGATTTTAGTATGCCTAAACGATATAAGAAGCGTCTAAATCTGACGGCATCGTTAAATAAAAAGCCCAAAGGCGATAACCATAGACCAATAACCTGATCTTTATACCAGATATCCGTTGCCCAACGCGTTAGTTGTTTTTTCATAATTTATTTTTTGAATGTAAGGCGGCAAAAGTGATATGACTAAAGCCCGCATCCCCAGCCGCCTCTAACGCCGTAATGACGGCTTGATGAGGTGTCTTACCGTCGGCATTGATGATAAAGGGCTGATCTTTTGATTGTTCGGCAAGTTTTAGTAATTCCTGCTTTAAGGTGTCTACTTGCTGATTGGCTAATTCATGCGACAAGCCGTCATCCCCTTTCAGGAAATAAGCGCCGTTTGCATCAATAGTTAACGTGACCATTTTAGGCAACTGTTCTGCCTCTGCGCCATCGGCCTCCGGCAGCGTAACCTTGACTTCCGTGTTGCGATTAAAAGTAGTGGAAACCATAAAGAAAAGCAACAACACAAAAAGCACATCAATCATTGATATTAAGGTAATATCCAGCTTTTCCCTTTTTTTTCGGCGAAAATTCATCAGTAGGCCTCGCGATTTCCATGCAGAATGTCTATCAGTTTTAGAGCCTCGGATTCCATATCGACAATATATTCATCCACCAACCTTTCAAAATAGCGATGAAAAATTAAACTGGGGATGCCTACGGTCAATCCTGCAGCTGTCGTGATTAACGCCACCGAAATTCCTCCCGCCAAAACACTCGGATCTCCCGCACCGTGTTGCATAAGGGAAGAAAAGATGTCTATCATACCAAACACGGTTCCTAATAAACCTAATAAGGGGCCAATTGTCGCGATCGTACCCAGTGGATTTAGATAACGCTCTAAATCATGTACCACTTTTCGACCGGATTCTTCAATACATTCTTTCATAACATCCCTGCCATGATGCCTGTTGGCAAGACCTGCCGCTAGAATACAACCCAAAGGCGAACTGGTACTCAAGCGCCGCAAGACAACATCGTCCAGCTTTTTTTCGCGGGATAACTTCCAGACTTGCGGAACCAGTTCCGGCGGTAAAATTTTATTTCTTTGTAAAGACCAGAAACGTTCAACGACAATGGTCATTGCAACAATTGAGCATAAAATGATAGGCAGCATCATCCAGCCACCGCTTTTTATTATTTCAAACACATTTTTTCCTAAAAATTAAGATCAGGTTAAAGGTACACGATGCAAGGTGCAAGGTGCAAGGTAAAAAACCTTTAACTTGACTCTTATTCTAACCTAACGCAACCGGGTTTTTAACATTTCCTCGGCCTACCCAGAAATAAGCAATCACCAAGGCAAGGCAGCAACAGAGTGCTGCCACTGAATAAACAAATTTTGCCCCCAATGATTCCCAATAATAACCACTATAAAGACTACCCAGTACGCCACCGACACCAAAACTGAGGCTGCTGTATAAAGCCTGCCCTTTGCCCTGATGCTGATCGCCAAAATAAAGATGAACCAGATGTATGGCAACCACATGCGCACCGCCAAAAGTCGCTGCATGTAGTATTTGAGCCAAAATCAACAAGCTCAACTGCTCTGGACACCAGCCTATTATTAACCAGCGACCGATAGCCAGCATCAAACTAAATAATAAAATAGCTCTTAAAGAAAAACGTTTTAACAAGCTTCCCATGTAAATAAATAAAACGATTTCAGCCAACACGCCAAGCGCCCAAAGTAATCCGGTGACGGTTGCCGAGTATTGATAATGCTTTAAATAAATCGAATAAAAAACGTAATACGGTGAGTGCGCAACCTGCAACAATATATTAACCACAAAAAAGGCCAACACTTCGGGTTTTTTTATGATTTGCAACATCCCCAGAGGCACTGATTCATAATTGACAGGCTTGGCCTCAGGCGTTATTAGGGTCACCCACCAATTTAAAATCAACAAAGCTATAATCACAAAGGGAAGCATTGCAACGGGTTGCTTATCCAGCAACCAGCCCACACCCAATACCGTTACAATAAAACCAACCGAACCCCAGAGCCTTATTTGACTGTAACGGTGCGCTTCATTTTTTAAATGGAACAAGGTAACCGCTTCAAATTGCGGCAACACGGCATTCCAAAAAAAACTAAATGCGACAGTTATCCAGGCGAACCAGACATAATTGTGCGCAAACAAAAAACCGGCAAACAGTAAGGCTGCAAAAAATGCCGCCAGACGAATTATTCGTAAACTTTTTCCGGTATGGTCGGCAATCCAGCCCCATAAATTGGGTGCGATAATTTTTGTACCCACCAGAAACGCAGAAAGCTCGCCAATTTCAATGGGATTAAAACCACTGTCTTTTAAATACAAACTCCAGTACGGTAAAAAACCGCCCAAAGTTGCGAAATAAAAAAAATAAAAACCTGACAATCGCCAGTACGGAACAGACATTGTGTTATTCATGTAGGGAGTGTTTTTGTGGATACCCTGTAAAAATATCATCATTTAAAATGGGTAACCACAAAAGAATTGTGAGTCCTCGCTATGCTCTACCCCCCTTTGAAAAAAGGGGCTTAAGGAGGATTTATCTAATAAAATCTCCCCTAACCCCTCTTTTTCAAAGAGGGGGGACTGAATAAATACGGGGCAAACACCCAAGACTGCCCCCACAGGGATTACCGCAAAATCGGCAATCCTGACACAACGCCCATATTTTGGGCCCGATGACGCAGAAAATGATCCATCAGCACAATCGCCATCATCGCTTCGGCAATCGGGGTGGCACGAATGCCAACACAGGGGTCATGACGACCTTCGGTCACCACGTCAATCGCTTCACCTTGCTGATTGATACTTTTACCGGGCAGCCGCAAGCTGGAGGTCGGTTTTAGCGCAATGCTGGCAGTAATGGCTTGACCGCTGGAAATACCGCCCAAAATGCCGCCGGCATGATTGCTCAAAAAACCGTCTGGCGTTATTTCATCCCGAAATTGAGTTCCTTTGGTATCGACGCAAGCAAAGCCGTCCCCAATTTCCACGCCTTTTACGGCGTTAATGCTCATTAAAGCATGCGCCAAGTCCGCATCCAGACGGTCAAAAACGGGTTCACCCAAACCGGGCGGAACATGAGTGGCAACAACCTCTATTCTTGCGCCAATCGATTCACCTTCCTTACGCAAAGCATCCATATAAGCTTCCATTTCAGGGACTTTATCGGCGTCAGGGCAAAAGAAAGGATTGCTGTCAATAATTGACCAATCCAGCTTTTCAATTTTTATCGGGCCGAGTTGTGATAAGTACCCGCGAATTTCTATACCCGTCTGCTCTTTAAGATATTTTTTGGCGATACCGCCAGCAGCAACGCGCATGGCAGTTTCACGAGCCGATGAGCGCCCGCCGCCCCGATAATCTCTAAAACCATACTTCTGCTGGTACGTATAATCGGCATGACCGGGTCTAAACGTATCGGCAATTTTGGAATAATCTTTAGAGCGTTGATCGGTATTTTCAATAAGCAAACCAATCGGCGTACCCGTGGTTTTACCCTCAAACACACCCGACAAAATTCTGACTTCATCCGCTTCGCGCCGTTGCGTGGTATGTCGTGACGTACCCGGTTTTCTGCGATCAAGATCATCCTGCAAATCCGCTTCTGTCAAGGCCAATCCAGGAGGGCAACCATCGACAATACAGCCAATGGCAGGGCCATGACTTTCACCAAATGACGTAACGGTAAATAATTTTCCTATCGTATTTCCAGACATATTAACGTAAAGCCGCTATAAATAATTCGTGATAATAGTTAACCTGTTCAACAGTCAGCAAAAACACACCGTCTCCGCCCCGTTCAAAATCCAGCCAGTAAAAAGGTACATCAGGGAAAGTATTCTGTAGCGTTTCAGCACTACTCCCAACTTCCACAACCAAAATCCCCTGCTCTGCCAAGTAATCATTGGCATCAGCCAGAATGCGAATCACAAGATCCAGGCCGCTAAGACCGCCTTTAAAACCCATGTCCGGTTCCGCACGAAACTCCTGCGGCAACTGCTCCCATTCTTCATGGCTTACATAAGGGGGATTACTGACGATAACATCGTAAAAAACAGGTGGCAGTGCGTTAAATAAATCGGACTGATAAAGTGTCACCGCATCGGCTAATTGATGTTTTTCAATATTGATTTCAGCGACAGCCAAGGCATCAGTTGACAAATCGACGGCATCAACCAAAGCCTCTTGAAAAGCATAAGCACAGGCGATGGCAATACAACCGCTACCGGTACACAAATCCAGAATGCGTCCGACCTGATCTTCTTCTACCCAAGGTGAAAAACGTTGTTCGATTAATTCGGCAATGGGTGATCTGGGCACCAAGACTCTCGAATCAACATAAAACGAAAGACCGGCAAAAATAGCTTCATTAGTTAAATAAGATGCCGGTATTCTTTCATTAATCCGTCTGTCAATAATGTCAATCACTGCCTGACGTTCAGTCATCGTTAGTACCGTGTCCAAATAAGCTTCAGACAGGTTATAAGGCTGATAAACGGTATGCAAGACCAATGCCGCCGCTTCATCCAGCGCGGTAACAGTTCCGTGACCAAAACTGACCCCGGCTTGGGTAAACTGGCTGGCACCCCAGCGTATATAATCACGCAGGGTTGATAAGGTGGTTAAAACTTCAAAAGGCGTTGTTTGCATTATTTTACAAAGTAATCAGGAGTCACGGGGGGGATTAATTTAACCAGTAATTTTAAACTAAATGCGCAATAGGGTGGTAAGTTTAGTTAAGAGGCTATCTAAAACAACCCTTGAACGGATTGAGCTGTGAACCCGTAAAAGCAGTAAGTCCAAAAAAATTATTCACCACGAAGACACGAAGATTTCTTTCTTCATATCCTTCGTGATAATCATGATTTAAGATTTGTTAAATCCTAAGCATTCAGTCCCCCTCTTTGAAAAAGAGGGGTTAGGGGAGATTTTATTAAATACCCCTTTTTTTCAAAGGGAGGTGAAATGAAGTGTGACGGGGTTTGTAACCCCGTTACACACGTTTCAGCCTACCTAAACCAAACAGCTATACATATCTAACGCAAACTTTTTGAATAACGGTAAATACCAAACGTTTGGGGCGGGGTTGCAAACCCCGCCCCGCGCTCTGGGTATAAATGGTCAAGTTATTTCATGTACGTTCCTAAGTTGATAGCCGGATTTGTTAAATCAGGAAACGTCCAGGGTTACTTACCGGCTTCTTCCGTAAAAACCCCAAAACTCATAATACGCTGATAACGTTGTTCAAGTACTTGATCAATATCTTGGTGTATTAAATCTTCCAAATGACGATTTAAGGCTTCTTTTAAATTTAAGGCAATAATTTTAAAGTTTCTATGACCGCCACCCAAAGGCTCTCTAACCACTTCATCCAGAAAACCCTGTTCACGTACACGGTCAGAAGTAATGCCCATTGCTTCGGCTGCTAATGGTGACTTATCAGTACTTTTCCATAGAATAGATGCGCAACCTTCCGGTGAAATAACCGAATAAGTACTGTATTCCAGCATGATTAAACGGTCACCCACACCAATCGCCAACGCACCACCCGAACCACCTTCACCGATAATGGTACAAATAATGGGCGTTTTTAGTTTAGCCATTTCAAACAGGTTTCTGGCAATGGCTTCACTTTGTCCACGTTCTTCGGCACCGATACCGGGATAAGCGCCGGGGGTATCGATTAAACAAATAACCGGAATTTTAAACCGCTCCGCCATTTTCATAACTCGCAAGGCTTTACGATAACCTTCGGGGCGTGGCATACCAAAATTACGATAAATTTTTTCTTTGGTATCGCGGCCTTTTTGATGACCAATAACCATGACCGGCAACCCGTCCAAACGCGCCAATCCGCACACAATAGCCGGATCATCCGCATAAGCCCGATCACCATGCAACTCATGAAAATCAGTAAAAATATGCTCAACATAATCCAGCGTATAAGGTCGCCCCGGATGCCTGGATAGTTGAGAAATCTGCCAATCAGAAAGATTGCTAAAAATAGATTCCGTCAGCGCCTGGCTTCTATCCTCCAGTTGCTTAAGCGCATCGGAAATATTTATTTTATTATCGAACTCTACATTGCGGAGTTCTTTTATTTTCGCTTCTAATTCAGCGATCGGTTGTTCAAAATCGAGAAATTTTAGGTCCATGGAAACATGATCAAAGCTGTGAGATTAATAGGTATTTTATAGAAATCCAGCAATTAATTCTAAATTAATTCAGTATTTGCTAATCATCAACCACCGTTATACTCGTTTTTATAGTAAACTTGCCCCATCAGCCACATAAACAGCGCAACCTATATAAGGCAGAACAGCATTGCTAAAGCGGTTCGAGACAAGCCTTTAAGCCGTTCGTGGTTAGCCTGTCGAACCATCAACCCAACAACTTCTCTTAACTTATGTTTACAATTACCAAAGAAGTTTATTTTTGCTACGGGCATCGATTAATGAATCATCCGGGTAAATGTCGAAATTTACACGGCCATAGTGTCAAAGCATCCATTTCAATACAACAGGAACAGCTCAATGATCAAGGCATGGTTTGCGACTTTTCTGATATTAAAGACTGCGTAGAAGCCTACATTGACAACATCCTTGATCATAACTTTTTGCTCCATAAGGATGACCCGATTATCCCGATACTGACAGAAAACAACGAACGTTTTCTTGCCCTTGACGAACACCCCACCGCCGAAGTATTAAGTAAAATGATTTATCAACATTTAAAACAGGCCGGCTTTAACGTTGCCCAAGTTATATTATGGGAAACGGCCAGTGCCCATGCCTGCTACCGGGAAAGCTGATACCGACCATGAGCTTTGTTAATCCGGTCAACAAGTCATATTGTCTGGAACAAATCTGCGAATCCAACTATCAAAAACTGCTTCAGTTAATTCCGGATTTACTTAACCTTAAAGAAACCGCGATAGGGCTTGCTCACCACAACACCACCCTTCATATTACCGTTATTGAAAGCACGCCCTACACAATGACGGTTGAACTTAGCCATTGTTTTAACAAGAACCTGGATGAATTTCTGGAACCCGCCGTTAAAATACGTATTTATTTGGACGCACAGCTGGCTGAAGTATTAAGTGATCATGCACGCGCCAGCGTAGCGCAAGTCTTTAAAAATCCTGGTTTAAGCAAGGAAATAATGAATTACAAATGGCGTTTGAATTATTTTCTGCAAAAATGGCTGGATCACTGTTTAAAAAAAGATTATCAATTTAGCAAAACAGTTGATTGCGTTACGTTAAGCTGAATGACATCTGCTATAGCAAGTAACCTCGATGTAACATAGTGAAATCGTAAGTATTCAGTCCCCCTCTTTGAAAAAGAGGGGGTAGGGGAGATTTTATTAGATAAATCCCCCTCAATCCCCCTTTTTCAAAGGGGGAGGTGAATGCTTACGTGAAATCAAGGTATTCGGCATTGATAAATTCTCGATTCCGCTTTACGTAGCCAACTCCTAGGAATTACCTGATCTTCTATTTTCCGCTTGAAGACGGTATTGATATTATGCCGCGTTCTTCATGGGTCAAGGGATTTATAAACGCCAACAAATAAGCTGGCAGGGTAAGCAGCTATCAGCAACCGCCATTAGCCACTCATATCTCTATTCGTTTAATTTTATAGTTTATAATTACAACAATAAAACCTAACTACCCAATCAATTATGAAAACCACATTAATCATTAGTGCTATTCAACAACCCTGTAATGAAGACAGGCAGACAAACCTTGATTATTCCATTGCAAAAATACATGAAGCCGCCGCAGCCAATGCCGACTTGGTGGTATTACCTGAACTGCATCTGGGGCCGTATTTTTGTCAGAACGAGGATTATAATAATTTTGATCTGGCTCAAACTATTCCAGGACCAACGACTGAAATTTTGTCAGCTGTCGCCAAAAAACTAAAAATGGTTATCGTCTCAACACTCTTCGAAAAACGGGCACCGGGGCTTTATCATAATACCGCTGTGGTTTTTGATAAGGATGGCAGTATAGCCGGCAAATACAGAAAAATGCATATACCCGACGATCCGGGGTTTTATGAAAAATATTACTTCACCCCGGGTGATTTGGGTTTTACACCCATAGAAACATCTATTGGTAAATTAGGTGTATTAATTTGTTGGGATCAATGGTTTCCGGAGGCTGCCAGATTAATGGCTTTAGCCGGTGCAGAAATTTTAATATACCCGACTGCCATCGGTTGGGATACTCAAGATACGCAGGAAGAACACCAACGCCAAGTAGATGCATGGATCACTATTCAACGCTCTCATGCTGTCGCCAATGGCATTCCGGTTATTTCCTGTAATCGTGTCGGCTTTGAGCAAGCGCCCGACTCATCAACAGGTATCAACTTCTGGGGCAACAGCTTTATAGCCGGCCCGCAAGGCGAAATAATAACCCAAGCCAATGCTTCAGAAACAAAACTGTTAACGGGTACGTTTGATAGCAAACGTATTGAAAAGGTCAGACAAATATGGCCTTATTTGCGTGACCGAAGAATTGATGCTTACAGCAACTTAAACAAACGTTTTATCGATTAATTAATTGGACAAAACCCATTCCGAGAATCATTTAGTGGTGGGTTTCGTTTCATTCACATCATTCGGTTCACGCTACACTTCAAATTCAGAGCGATCATGGCCTTCATTTATCAAGGTTTGCAGCCAGGTCGGCATAACTCCCCGGCCTTTCCATGTTTTTTCCGGATCTTTTGGATGACGATATTTAACAGCCACTGTAACGCCTTTACGCACTGATTTTTTATCGTTTTCGTGGATATCGACAGTAACATTAATCGATGCCGCCAATTCTTTAATCTGCGCAATAACGTCTTTACGTTTATTTGCCTGTTTATTTTTCAATACTTTTTCTACGCTTTCAAGAACAGTTTGTAACTCACTTTCTGAAAGATTCTCAAAATCGGTCATCGTTATTCCCTCAATAATAAAAAAATCAATATTATTCTAACATGATTAGTTATTATTTTTAAAAGCAATAATTATTGTGAAGAAGCGTAACAGTTACCCGATATTATTTTTATGATTATTAAATATAATGCGTTGCCTATTCATAAACAACATTAAATTGGATTTCATTTAATAACCTGCCTGTTTCGTCAACCAGTCTTGCGGTCCAATTAGTTTTATCATTATAAATAAATAACTGACGGCTTGATGTACGCCAGTTACCATTCGATATATTTACTTTCTTTCTGGTAATAAGCGCACCGTCAAGCAACCATTCGTGGTAAACCGAATGTCCTTCCATTCCGGTTAATTCAACATAATAATAGACCGATGTTGATTTTTTTTTACTGAGTTTAAGCGGCAAATCTATTTCGCCTACCGGTTCATTATTATCGACTTTAAATGTTAGCAGGGATCTGATGACAGGCTTATTAATATCTTTTGATTTATCCGGTATATTAATATTATTTTCAGGCAAAGCCGACTGGACTGGCCGATCTGTGTTTTTAGTATCCGGTTTAAAAAGAAAGATTAGCATGGTTATAGATAATACCAAACCAATAAAAGCAAGCGTTATCCGTTTAACATTCCATTCTGTTATAACCTTTAATTGAGAAATATCCTGCTCTACTTTTTTACCGGTGCCAGGATATTTAACCTTAATTACGATATGTTTTTTCTCTTCCATAAAATTACCTATATTGTACGGTAACCCATTATAATAAGGAGCCTAAAGATTTGGGGTAACGGGATTGCTCCCGCACCCCTGATACCCTTTAAACCACGTGATAAACCTCAGCACCTTCTTCAATGAACTGTTTGGATTTTTCATCCATACCTTTCATTAACGCTTCTTGTTCATCTTTAATGCCTTTTGCCGCTGCGTAATCCCGCACATCCTGACTAATTTTCATTGAGCAGAAATGCGGGCCGCACATGGAGCAAAAATGGGCAATTTTCGCCGACTCTTTAGGCAAAGTTTCATCATGAAACTCGCGTGCTTTTTCGGGGTCAAGGCCAATATTGAACTGATCTTCCCAACGAAATTCAAAACGGGCTTTGGACATCGCGTTGTCACGAGCTTGTGCGCCGGGATGGCCTTTTGCCAAGTCAGCAGCATGAGCGGCAATTTTGTAAGTGACAATGCCTTCACGTACGTCTTGCTTGTTCGGCAAACCCAAATGCTCTTTTTGGGTGACATAACAGAGCATCGCACAACCGTACCAGCCAATATTCGCAGCGCCTATGGCAGAGGTAATATGGTCATAACCGGGAGCAATATCGGTAGTCAGCGGGCCCAAGGTATAGAAAGGGGCTTCTCCACACTCTTCCAGTTGCTTTTCCATGTTAACTTTAATCATGTGCAAAGGGACATGACCCGGGCCTTCAATCATGGTTTGGACATCGTGCTTCCAGGCAATTTTGGTCAGCTCGCCCAGCGTTTCCAATTCACCGAATTGTGCCTCGTCATTGGCATCATAAATTGAGCCGGGACGTAAACCGTCGCCTAATGAAAAAGACACATCGTAGGCTTTCATGATTTCGCAGATTTCTTCAAAATGCGTATACAAAAAGCTTTCTGTATGATGCGCCAGACACCATTTAGCCATGATGGAACCACCGCGTGAAACAATACCGGTCATGCGTTTTGCGGTTAAAGGCACATGGTGCAAGCGCACTCCGGCATGGATAGTAAAATAATCTACGCCCTGCTCTGCCTGCTCAATTAAAGTATCGCGGAAGATTTCCCAAGTCAGGTCTTCAGCTTTGCCATTTACTTTTTCCAATGCTTGATAAATAGGCACGGTACCGATAGGTACGGGAGAATTACGCAGAATCCATTCACGGGTTTCATGAATATTTTTACCCGTTGATAAATCCATAATGGTATCGCCGCCCCAACGTATGCCCCAGAGCATTTTTTCCACTTCTTCATCAATGGATGACGTTACGGCAGAGTTGCCTAAATTACCATTAATTTTTACCAGAAAGTTACGACCTATAATCATCGGTTCCAATTCCGGATGATTGATGTTGGCGGGAATTATGGCCCGACCTCTAGCCACTTCATCACGGACAAATTCAGCAGTGATCGCTTCAGGTATTGAAGCGCCGAAAGAATCTCCAGGGTGTTGGCCTTTCCACAAATCGCGCATTTCTTCCATTTTCTGGTTTTCACGAATCGCGATAAATTCCATTTCCGGAGTAATAATACCCTGGCGGGCATAATGCATTTGCGATACATTGGCCCCCGCTTTGGCACGACGCGGCTTACGAATATGTTCGAAACGCAAATCAGCGGTAGCCGGATCTTCAAGACGCTGACGACCAAATTCCGAACTGGGGCCGGTCAATTCTTCAGTATCATTTCTTTCTTCAATCCAGGCTGACCGGATCGCACCCAAACCTTTTTTTAAATCAACCTCAACATTGGGATCGGTATAAACGCCTGAGGTATCGTAAACATAGAGCGGGCCGTTTTTTTCTACCGCGCCAAAGTGAACCGGCGTATCAGACAAGTTAATTTTACGCATAGGCACTTGTATGTCAGGCCGACTGCCTTGCACATAGATTTTTTCCGATGCGGGGTAAGAATCAATTTTTACATTACTCGTGGTGGTAGTCTCGGTAACGTCTTTCAGAACAGCGTTCATGCTTATCTCCAATAACAATAAAACAAGACGCAGGGAAGTGGGGGCTTTCCTACGCCGGTATTAACCGGGGTCAGGTTCAAAGGGTTTCTCTCAGCCTTCCGTTTCTACGCAATGCGTGGAAACGAAAAAGCACCCCTAGCCTTTACGGATGTGGCACTAAGTTAAAGGATTATGCGCCAGATTGCAAGCTTAGTCAGTATCATAATGACTGCAAACGCCTTATAAAACAAATGGTTTTAACGAGACACATCACCCCCCGTCTAATGACGCCCACGCTTAACAATCAATGATTTACAGACAATAAGGGAGATAATTTTAGGTTTTTTGAGCCAATTTTTATATGATATGCAATCGAATGTGGTTGATTATTGGTTGGCAAAAAAATATTAAGGCGATATTTGAGCATGAATATACCCGAATGGCGCAGGATTTTTGTTCATTTTTAAGGTGTAAAAATAGGAGCATAGCGAGCTACGTAACTATTTTTACAACGCAAAAAATAGGCAAAAATACCAGCAAGTTGGGTATATTCTTCTCAGGAAATCGCCTAAGTTAATTTTGCCCCGCTCATGCACTATAAATAAAATAATTAGTAGGATGGTTTGTGAAAATTTCTGTTGTTGTTCCTGTTCATAATGAAGCTGACAATATTGTCCCTTTGATTCAAGAGATTGATAATGCACTGAGTATTGCTGACGCTTATGAAATTATTTATATTGATGACGGGAGTAACGACCGGACAGCGGCCGTTTTAAAAGAGGCGCTTCAAGACTTTAAAGCACTGCGGATCCTTCGGCATGAGCAAAGTTGCGGACAAAGTACCGCTATCAATACGGGTGTTAAAGCGGCAAATTATCCCTGGATTGCAACACTGGATGGTGACGGACAAAATGATCCTGCCGATATTCCCCGCTTGTATGAGGTATTGATGCGGGAAAGGGCTGCGACCGACAATTTGTGGATGGTGGCTGGATGGCGAAATAAACGTTATGACTCGGCCTGGCGGCTTTTTTCATCGAAAGTGGCTAATGGAGTACGTGCCGGCTTGCTGAACGATAACACGCCAGATACCGGCTGCGGCTTAAAGCTGTTTTCCAGGGATCGTTTTTTGGGCTTGCCTTATTTTGATCACATGCATCGCTTTTTACCTGCCTTGATTTTAAGAGCGGGTGGCCAAGTAATTTCCGAACCGGTTAACCATAGATCCAGAACTAGCGGACAATCAAAATACGGTACTTTAGATCGCCTTTGGGCGGGAATTATTGATTTGGCAGGGGTCATTTGGTTGCAAAGACGCGCCAAACTACCCGTAATTAAAGAAGTTGAAAGCGATTAATAGCGTTCGCTTTAGATTTAAGGGGTAAAGCTTTTTATATTTTTACCAGGCGCGAGGACACGAAAAAAAACTTCGTGTCCCCGGTAGTGCTTTTTATGGCTCGCCGTACTGCCGGTTATTACCTTTTATATTTCTTTGGTTAACGCTTTAAGATAAGCTAAAAATCCCTCTTTTAACTCGCTGTTCAATAATGCCAGCTCTACATTCGCTATCAAAAATCCCAGCTTGGAACCACAATCATAACGGGTACCTTCAAATTCATAAGCCAACACCGGCTCATCAATCAATAAGTCTGCAATCGCATCGGTTAACTGAATTTCACCGCCCGCGCCCCTGCCGGTTTTTTTTATTTTGTCAAAAATTGCCGGTGTCAAAATATACCGGCCGACTACCGCTAAATTTGAAGGCGCATCTTCCGGCTTGGGTTTCTCAACGATTATCTCTATTGGCGCTGATTTTTCTGAAAACTCACCGGTTTTAACAATGCCATAACTCCCTGTTTCTGATGGATCAACCCGTTCGACGCCCAGTATTGAAGCGTGCTTTTGCTCATACAATTTAACCATTTGCGCCATACAGCCTCGACCCGCATCTTCGATCAAGTCATCTGCCAATATCACCGCAAAAGGTTCGTCACCCACCACCGGTCTGGCACAATAAACCGCATGACCCAAACCTAATGCCTCGGATTGTCTGATAAAAATACACGACACATGGGGCGGCACAATATCCTGAATCAGCTTCAGTATTTCAGTTTTATTTTTTGCCTCCAGCTCTTTTTCAAGCTCATAAGCCTTATCAAAATGATCGGTTATTGCATTTTTACTACGCCCAGTAATAAAAATCATGGTATCAATACCCGCTGCAACCGCTTCTTCCACTGCGTATTGAATCAAGGGTTTATCAACAATCGGCAACATCTCTTTGGGGATACCCTTGGTTGCCGGCAAAAAACGCGTGCCAAGACCGGCAACGGGAAAAACTGCTTTGGTAATTATTTTACTCATTAACGATGTCCTGTTTATTTAAATTATTAAAGTACAAGCCAAACCCATCTGCCAACGGATTAAACGCGCCCGTATTGATCGACAAAACGTACAATATCATCTTCACCCAGATAGCTTCCTGATTGAACCTCAACGATTTCCAAAGGAATAACGCCAGGGTTTTCAAGACAATGCACAATACCCAAAGGAATATAGATGGATTCATTTTCAGTAATTAACAGTTTTTCCTCACCCTTGGTAACCAGGGCAGTACCTTTAACCACGACCCAATGTTCCGCACGATGATGATGTTTCTGCACTGATAATTTAGCGCCTGGCTTAACCACAATGCGCTTAGTCTGATGACGTTCACCGGTATCAACCAAATCATAATGCCCCCAAGGTCGATAGGCTTTGCGGTGAATATTGGCTTCACTACGTCCAAGCGCCTTTAATTGGGCAACTATTTCTTTAACTTCCTGAACCCTGTCTTTAGGTGAAATCATCACTGCATCATCCGTTTCTACAACAACCAGATCATGAGCACCAATAATGGCAACCAGTTTACTTTGGGCATGGATAAATGAGTTGTGGGTATCAACGGTCAACACATCCCCGCTAATAGCATTACCGAACACATCTTTATCGGTAACATCCCATAAAGCAGACCATGACCCTACATCATTCCAACCGGCATCCAGCGGAATTACAACAGCCTTATCTGTTTTCTCCATGACCGCATAATCGATAGAATCAGCCGGACAGGTAGAAAATATCTCTTTATCCAGACGCACAAAATCCAGGTCAACTTTTGCCGCATTAAGTGCTTGTTTGCAACACGCCAACATCTTTGGATTAAATTTTTCCAATTCACTCAGATAAGTGTCGACCTTAAATGCGAACATGCCGCTATTCCAATAATAATCACCACTTTGGAGATAATCTTTGGCCGTTTCTGCATCCGGTTTTTCAACAAAGGCCGCCACACTAAAAGCAGATCCATGCTGCAAAGTATCACGTTTGATATAGCCGTATCCTGTTTCAGGCTCGGTAGGCACGATACCAAAAGTAACCAAAAACCCCTGCCCTGCCAAGGCTTTTGCCTGCACAATGGCATCATGAAAAGCTTCCAGATTTGATATAACATGATCCGCTGGTAACACCAACAATATATCATCCCCGGATGCCGCTGTTAAGGCAGCCATAGCCACAGCAGGGGCGGTGTTTTTGCCCACGGGTTCAAGAATAATAGCAGAAGGTTTTGCATCTATTTCCCATAACTGTTCGGCCATCATAAAACGATGATCTTCATTACAAACAGCAAGCGGTGCTTTTAATCCCTCGAGTCCTGCCAACCTGAGTATAGTTTCCTGAACCATGGTATGGCTGGAAACCAGCGGCAGAAATTGTTTTGGATAGTGTCCGCGAGAAAGTGGCCAAAGCCGTGTTCCTGAGCCACCCGATAAGATAACGGGAATCATAGTTTTTCCTTAGGTTGTAAAAATTTTAAAATACAAAAATAACTTTATTATTCTAACACTTTTTAATTTACATCTTGTATTTTTGCTTGAGTTGATTGCATGAACTTCAATTGTTGATGTTGATCATTTATTGCTTATATTTATCATCCAAGCCACTCGGCCTATATAGTCTCAGAAAAATAATTTCGATACCAACAGATAACATTCAATCATCTACCCAAAAGGAAAGATACCCTATCAATATTACAGTATAAAAAAGCTTCCCTTGGTGATATAGCCAAAAAAAAAACGAGTAGGCTTAAATCTACCGAGATTCAGGTTAAAATAGTCGCATGGATTCACTCAAGCCACAATCACCCAAAATCAACAACGAAGACCTCACACTGCTTATTGATGTGTTGTTTAAATTGCTTGCGTGGCAGGAAATGCAGATAAACAAGCTGAAACAAGAAATACTCAAGCTTAAGGTTAAACCACTAAACCAAAAATAATTATCAAGATGCAGTCATTCAGGATATTAAGTTTGAGAGCGTCAACACCTGCTATCGCTTAGCCCAATACGCAACACAGGAGGTTAATCATCTCAAAGGACATTGCCATAAACTACACAAGAGTTAATAATGATCACTATTCGAACGGCACAACCCTTTCATATTCCGCAACTGGTAGATTTATTACAAGTACTTTTTACGATTGAGGCAGATTTTGATTTTAATCCGGAAAAACAGGCACGCGGCTTGAATCTTTTGCTTAACAGTGAAAAGGATTGTGTCCTGGTGGCACAATTACCGGGTGATAATAAAGTGCTGGGTCTCTGTAGTGCCCAAACTTTGATTTCAACAGCGGAAGGCGGCTGGGTGGGTTTGCTTGAGGATTTGATTGTTGCTGAGGATTTTCGTCATCAGGGGATTGCTTCAAAATTGGTAGCAGAAGCGGTTGCTTGGGCAGATGCTCAAGGTCTTAAACGTTTGCAGTTATTGGCGGATAAAAATAACGAATTGGCTTTGGACTTTTATCAGAAACAAGGCTGGCAAACTACGCAGTTGGTTTGTTTGAGGAAGGGTTGAACTGTTTAGGTTAACAGTTCTGCCAACAAGACTACGGGATGCACTATTTTATTTAAAGCTGATCCGGCATTTAAATGCAAGGCACAACCGATATTGGTTGATACCAATAAATCTGCTTGGGATTGTTCAAAGTGAGTCAGTTTTATATTCCTAAGCGGCTCTGCAATTTCAGGATGTGTCAGTGTATGAACGCCACCAGCACCGCAACAAATTTGATTTTCGGGTAACGGAATTACGGTTATTTTGGGGATTTTTTCCAGTAACGAATAAACGTGTTGATGCCGATTGCCGGTTACCGGGGTTACGTTACGTTGGCTGCACGGTTCATGTACGGCGATTTTTCTCGCGTTGGCAGGCGGCTCTTTCAGGTTGATGGTGTCCTGCCAGTGCAGATTTAGAAATTCGGTAATATCAAACAGGCTGTTGCCGAATTTTTGGTCATCGTCTTTTTCATGCTCATATTCATTCAACGTCAAGCCGCAGCCGCTGGCCGTGTAGATAATGGCTTCAATGTCCATTGAATTGAATACATCGGTATTCAGTGCCGCCATTTTATCAGCAATGTCTTTTTTGCCTTGATGCAAATGAATGGCTCCGCAACAGCTTTGTTCTTTTGGAACAAGCACATCGAAGCCGATACGATTTAATAATTTAATTGCGGCGAGCAGGGTTTTCCGGTCAAAATGATCACTGACGCAACCGGTAAACAAGGCCACATTGCCACGGTGTTTCTGGTCTGTGGGATAGCGTTCGGCCAGTTTTGTTAGAGCGACTTTTGGCATGAGCGCTTCAGCTCTTTCAAGCTTAAACACGCGCAGCAAGCCGGTTTTTCTTATCAAAAACTGTAAACCGATTTTTTGATACAAGCCCATGACAACCGTTGCCGCAGCCAACAAGGGTTTATGTTCTATCAGTTTGAAACCTATAACGGCAAGAAGATTGCTGCGCTGTTTTGAAGTGCTTGCTTGTAAAAGTTTCTCACGCGCGAGATCGAATAAATGACCATAAGCCATTTTACCGGGGCAGAGGGTTTCACAAGCTCGGCACTGGGTACAATTGTTTAAATGGTGCAGTTCTTCGTCAGAAATTGGGGCGGTTTGATGGATGATTTTGTCGATGCTACGCAAACGGCTACGCGGTGTTTCTGCTTCAATTTGGAATAATTTATAAGTCGGGCACACGCTGATACACAGTCCACAGCGCAGACAATCTGTGGCCTCCGGGATATATAAGCCATGCTGAGGGTAAATGGTTTCCTCGCCCGGGCAATCGTCGATAAAATCAAACACGGTTATGATTCCATCACCAGGGCATAAGCTCGGCGTAATAACTCCAATTCTGCGGGCGGCCGGTTTCTTAGCTCGGTAAACGTTCTTAATTTACACCCTTTTTCAGCCATCAATTTATGGGGTGGATCCAGCGCATTAAAATAAGCCAAATAGACGGTGATGATACCGTCCGGCGTATCAACCTGTTCCCGATAAGCGGGATTGGCGTGCAAGAGATGATCGGGTAAGCCCAGGGCATGGCTGATGCTGCTGACTACGTTGGCCGGCGGCGTGTGGACGATGGTCAGCGACAGTTCATCTTCTTCCAAAACCGAAGACAAGGCGGGTAACGGAGTGGGCGTGCAAACACTGTCGTGAGGGTGCTGCGTGAACAACGTCAGGCCGCTGATGGCAGCGTTGTAGTAAAGGATAACGCGGCTGCGGTTTAATAAATCAGTCATGATAGTTCTCCCCGTGATGAGTATCCCAAAGACGTTTATAACTGCTATCCATGCGCGACAGACGCGTGGTTACTTGATGTAGTCGGTTAAAATCAGGAAACCGGGCATTTTTTCCTGACGAATACCACTGCTCCATTGCTGAAGTCAGTAGCTGCTTTTCATTATAATCCCGGGCTATTCTATTTTTCAACCAGGTCATGCTGTTGTCGGGTGTTAGCTCGACTATTCGGTAACGGGCACCGTTTTCAAAAATACGTACGCCGCCACCTTCCACCGCAGTCTGGTATAGTTTTACCGGGTCGACGACTTCCAGACCGGCCAGATAATCAATGCCAAATTCATGCCATTGGGGAAACCACGGCAGAGTCGGCCCCATCAATACGGTCGTCGCGTTTTGCGCCAGTTCAGCCAGACGCGGAAAGGTTTTATTGGTGATTGAACTGGCAGTTAGGAATACCCAGTCAGCATCGGGCAATAAAAATTCACAGGCGGGATCGGGGTAATCGTTATGCGTTGGTTGCCGTTCCAGAATGCTAAGGTTGACGTCTTCTGCATAACGTTCAATGCCTGGGTAGCGACCTATAATCACCACTTTTTTGTCTTTTAGTTGAGGCAGGAAATGTTCAAAAACAGCCAGATTGCCTTTATCGGTAGCCGCTAACAGCGTGATGCCCGACGGTAATTCGTAGCGGTTTAAGCTGCAATTAATAGCCGCCATACCCACGGTAGCTTTGTAAGGCTCCCAGTCGTTAATCCAGGCGGCCAGCTCGCCCAGCGTTTTGCCCGCCAAAGTGCCAGACCACGACAAGGTGCGGGTGGGGTTGCCGGGGCTCATCGCCAAACCCAGTTGCCGGGCTTTACAGACCGTCCAAACCAAACCGATGGTTAGTTCTGTGACGGGCGTATCGCTGTCTGCATGGTCGACTAACAACTCATAAATTCTTGACGGCTTTTTCATTGGCTACGTAGGCATGGGTAATAATTTGGCTTCCGACTTAATGTTTTCAGCCTTACCCCAGGCAGTAACGCCTTCAACAAACCAGTTTGCTTTGTGCGGATGGGTTTTGATCACATCATATTCTGCGTAAAAAGTGCCGTCACTATTAAACTGAAGCCTGCCGATGCGTGATTTTTTAGACTCATCGTACCAATGGCAGGTTAAATTATGGTCACCCGTATAAGGGTCTTTGATGAGCACGAAACTGGCTTGATCGTAGTTGGGGTAATGCTTGATTTCAGCAGCCCCAAACCCCAGCTTGTTAATTTCCTCACTCAGGCGCTGACAGATACATTCTGCCAACGGACGATTTTTAGTGATGTGTTCAGATAAAGCCATTATTCAGACACTCCCGCTGCTAAATCCATAATCACTGAGGCACCCGAAAGGTCTTCGGGATCCAGTTGTTGTAGTTGAGACAAAACAAGCTGTGCGTCCAAGCTAAAGCCCTGCCTTAGCTTTATAAACGCGAGTGCTTTCAAGGTATATAAATAAAAAAGCGTGCTTTCCTTGGCATACCCGTTCCATTTTTGTAGATTACCTATCAGTTGGCAACAATCGTTGGGAAAGCCGCCTTGGCCTGCCGCTTCTTCCAAACCTGCCAAAACAATCCGCTCTGCATCAACAAGACGTTTTTGGAAAAAATAAAATTTATACAAGGCAAAATAAGTTTGCAGGCAATGGCTATCGAGTGTTTGCGCTTGTAAAAACAGGTTTTCTGCTTTTGACTGATCCACCGAGCTTGCTGCAACCGCCGCTTGCAGAAGATTATTGACTTCGGCGGGTATATGGGGGCAAAAGGTCACCCGCTCCTCTATAAACGCAACGGCACCCATTACCAGATCTCGGCCGGAACCATCAAACTGTCAACGGGTTCGCCCCCCAACAGATGCTGTTCGATGATGGTTTTGACGTCAGCTTTTTTCAAGTTGCCGTACATAATGCCTTCAGGATAAACCAAAACACTGGGCCCCATCATGCAAGGCCCCATGCAACCGGTATTGGTCAGACCGATTTTTTCAAATAGATTACGGGTTTGTATTTCATTCATGAATTCATTCATGATTTCAGCGCAACCCGAACTGGCGCACGAACCTCTGGGATGCCCTTGTGGCCGGTTTTGAGTACAAACAAATACATGTTTTTCTGGTCTGGGCATGATCGAAATCCTTCTATTAATGGTAGAGATGCCGGGAACGTTGAGCCCCGGCTCGGCGGCGTAGTCTGATTAAATTCCAAGCTGGGGCTTGGCGTGATCCCGCGCTATAGTCGCGACGTAGGCGTCGCTCCCACCGTGGGAGCGACGCCTACGTCGCGACTAACGAAAAAGTCTTGATTTATAGAGGATTGCCTCTGTCAAACTAAAAAAAACTGGAACAACGAGTTTTAGTGACTATCGCTAATCCAAAGGCTCTTGAGAGCCATGAAATTAAGCCGCTTGTTTATGAACGTGAGTAAAACAGTCTTTTGGGCATACTTTTGAGCAGGCTTCACAGCCGATACAATCAAGGCCGTCTTTTATACTCATGACCATACTGTTGTCATCGTCGTCCTCAAAATCGCCATAATCATCATCAAAATCCTCGGGGTTAAGTGCTTCGGCTTTTTCCACCAAATCAAAAACATCACGCGGGCAGACCTTAAAACAACGACCACAGCCAATGCAGGTTTTTTGATTGATGTCCGTCACATAGGCAGGTGTCCATGGCGTGCCGCCAAAGGTTACACCGGTTACAAATTCAGCCATGATAAATCCTCCGGTCAGGCCGCTTCTGCTTGCGCGGCATTAAATTTTTGATTGGCTTCATCCCATGCTTTGCAGGCATCGTAGGTGGCTTGCGCAATCCCCATAATTTCATCGTAAGCATCAGGCAAGCGGTCTTCAATCAAGTCATGTAATTCCATCGCCTGTTCGCTGGCCAGGCGTTTGGTTTTTTTGACATCTTTTTCCAACTTTTTCAAGTCTTCAGGACTCATGGAAATACTCCTTAATCGGTGGCAGCGTTGTGATATTTTTCGATTAAGCCGAGCGCTTTTTCAATCGCTTTCTCGCTTTTTTCGCATAAATCTTCCAGGCTGGAAAAACCAAAACGATGCGTGTCGCGCAATACTTTATCAACGACAATCAGTTTTCCCACCATGATTAAGGCGCGACCAAAGCCTTCATGCGTTACATTAATCATGGGCGCGGCCATTAAGCCGGTCTTTTTTTCAATCAGTGTCGCCAGTGAGTTGTAATAGGCTTTTAAACGGGCGATGGTGATTTCTTCAGGATCACCGATGACCGGTATTTTCTGTTTACGTTCTTTGGTTAATACAATAGGGTCGATGATTTTTGCTTCAGACCAACCTTCATAAGTGTCATAAGTATCTATCGCACGTAATTGTTTTATATAATCTTTGACGATATCAGAACTTAAATTGATATCATCTTCTTGTACAACTAATTCGGCTGTGGCCATTTTTCTTCTCCGTTAAATAATAAATTTTTGATTATCCGATGTAGGGACAATCCCTTATGGTTGCCCAAGGCCAGCCCCTACCGAATTAATTATTCATCCCAACCTTCATCTTCCATCTTGCTGAACCGGTTGGGATCAGGGCTTTTGTGTTGATTAATCGCCTTTGCCAGCCAATTGGACGGACCTGCTTTTATTTCATTTTGAAGATCAATAATTAAGTCTTTAATCTTGCTGCCTTCATGAACCTTAATAGGTTGTATGTTTTTTAAGATGAGCTGATTAATGGCTGAACCTCCAATGGCTTGGCAATACACCGCTGCACAGTCGTTGAGCAAGTCAATCTTGACCGACAATTTATCTTCGTTGCCGTCCTGACTCAGTTCACCAAATTGGGCGGCTTCCAGTAGTTCGGAATTTTCCAAATCAACGGCATAGACTGCAAAAGATTTGG
>JBAXXH010000019.1:0-41527 GCA_037127995.1 Methylococcaceae bacterium
TTACACCACTGGCACCGATCGGGGAGGCAGGCTAGATGATTATCAGGTCTTGCAAAATTATATTTGTATGTGTTGATAGTGCGGTCAGGCAATGTTGTTTATTCCAGTGGGTGGAACTCCAGCAAGTAACCTCGCTACTGGTGATGTTTCCAATCAATTTTTAAAAAGGTGGGCAGAAAATCGTTGCCCACCCTGCATAGAACAAGAGCAAAGTTACCCTTGCAATTTCTCTTTCAACATTTTATTCACTTCGGCGGGATTGGCTTTGCCCTGCATGGCTTTCATGACTTGCCCGACAAAAAACGCGAACACTTTATCTTTTCCGCTACGGTATTGTTCAACCTGACCTAGATTATCGGCAATGATTTTGTCAATAATAGCTTCGATGGCACCGGTGTCGGTGATTTGTTTTAAGCCTTTTTCGGCAATGATTTTATCGGCTGATGACGTGGATTGCCACAGTGCTTCAAAGACTTGTTTGGCGATTTTTCCGGAAATGGTGTTGTCGCTGATGCGGGTTAATAATCCTGCAAGGCGTTCGTCACTGACGGGTGAATCGGTGATTTCCAAACCGGCTTTGTTAAGTGCGGCAGAAAGGTCACCGGTTATCCAGTTGGCGCACAGTTTGGCTTCGCAGCCTGATTTTTTAGTCACGGCTTCAAAGTAATCAGCCAGTGGACGCGAGGTCGTTAGTATCGACACACTTTCTTCATCCAGGCTGTATTGGCTTTTAAAACGTTGTTTTTTAGCCTGTGGCAATTCCGGCAAGGCGGCTTTTATCTGCGCTTTAAAGGCTTCGTCAATGATAACCGGTAATAAATCGGGGTCGGGAAAGTAGCGGTAATCATTGGCTTCTTCCTTGCTGCGCATGGAACGGGTTTCATCTTTTACCGAATCATACAAGCGGGTTTCCTGAACGACTCTGCCGCCGTTTTCTATCAGTTCAATCTGCCGTTCCACTTCGTGGTTAATGGCTTTTTCAACAAATTTAAACGAGTTGATATTTTTAATCTCGGCACGGGTGCCAAATTCTGCTTGGCCTTTGGGACGCACGGATACGTTGGCGTCACAACGGAACGAGCCTTCCTGCATGTTGCCGTCACAAATGCCCAGATAGCGTACCAGTTCATGCAATTTACGCATGTAAGCAACGGCTTCTTTGGCAGAGCGCATGTCCGGTTCCGAGACGATTTCCAGCAAGGGCGTACCGGCACGGTTTAAATCGATTCCGGTCAAGCCATGAAAATCTTCATGCAAGGATTTACCGGCATCTTCTTCCAAATGAGCACGAGTAACGCCGATACGTTTGGTGATGCCGTCAACGTCAATATCCAAATGTCCAACACCGACAATAGGATGATCCATTTGGCTGATTTGATAGCCTTTAGGCAAGTCGGGGTAAAAATAATTCTTTCTGGCAAATACCGAATGCGGGGCGATATGTGCCTCGATGGCCATGCCAAAAATGACGGCCATGCGCACGGCTTCTTCATTTAATACCGGCAAAACACCGGGCAAGCCCAAGTCAACGGCACAGGCTTGCGTGTTGGGTTCCGCGCCATAAGCCGTAGCCGCGCCGGAAAAAATTTTTGATTGTGTGGCCAGTTGT
Organism: Methylococcaceae bacterium; assembly: GCA_037127995.1. Lineage (GTDB taxonomy): Bacteria > Pseudomonadota > Gammaproteobacteria > Methylococcales > Methylomonadaceae > Methylobacter_C. The sequence goes on from JBAXXH010000019.1 coordinate 1,610, forward strand.
GCATGCACTTCCAGGCCGATAACTGTTTCCCATTCCATCACGATATCCTTACTCAAAACCTTTAGGGGTGTGTAAATGCCAATCGGTTACTTGTTGGTACTGATGGGCGATATTTAACAAGCGGTCTTCGGCAAAATAATTACCGATAATTTGCAAGCCCACGGGCATGCCAGCCACAAATCCGGCAGGAACTGACAGGGCAGGGACACCGGCAAGATTGATGGCAATGGTATAAATGTCGGATAAATACATTTCTATCGGATTGCTCATTTTTTCGCCAATGCCAAAAGCAGTGGTCGGCGTGACCGGGCCCATAATGACATCAACTTCCGTTAGCGCTTGTTTGAAGTCTTCACTGATTAAGCGCCGGATTTTTTGCGCTTTAAGGTAATAAGCATCGTAATAACCGGTGGATAAGGCATAAGTCCCCATAAGAATACGGCGCTTAACTTCTTTGCCAAAGCCTTCGCCACGAGAGCGTGTATAAAGATCAGCCAAATCCACCGGATTTTCACAACGATAGCCATAACGTACGCCATCGAAACGTGACAAGTTGGCCGAGCATTCAGCAGGCGCAATCACATAATAAGCGGGAATGGCCAGCTTAAGATTAGGCATGGAGATTTCTTTAATCTCTGCGCCTAATTTACGGTATTCATTAATCGCTGTTTCAAGGGTTGCCGCAACATCGCTGTTTAAACCTTCGCCAAAAAATTCTTTGGGCAAGCCGATTTTTAAACCGGCCAGCGAGTTATTCAGGCCTGCACAATAATCGGGTACGGGCAGATCCACACTGGTTGAATCTTTTTCATCAAATCCAGCCATGGTTTGCAACATAATCGCAGCCTCTTCAGCGCTACGTGCCATGGGGCCGCCTTGATCAAGGCTTGAGGCATAAGCAATCATGCCGTAGCGTGATACGCGCCCGTAAGTGGGTTTTAATCCGGTGATGCCGCACAAGGCCGCTGGCTGGCGGATAGAGCCGCCGGTATCGGTACCGGTTGCGCACACGGCCAGTCGCGCTGCGACAGCGGCAGCCGAGCCGCCTGATGAACCACCGGGAACGGTATTGATATTCCAGGGATTTTTAACGGCACCGTAATAACTGGTTTCGTTGGAAGACCCCATGGCAAACTCATCCATATTGAGTTTGCCCAACATGACGGCACCGGCTTGGTTAAATTTTTCTACGACGGTAGCGTTATAAGGCGCGGAAAAATTATCGAGCATTTTAGAACCACAGGTGGTTTTAACATCCAGGGTACAAAAAATATCTTTTTGGGCAATGGGTATGCCGGTTAATAAACCAGCGGTGCCGTTAGCCAAGCGGGTATCGGCGGCTTGGGCATTTTGCAGGGCAACCGTTTCGGTGACGGTTATATAGGCGTTAAGGTGCTGGTGTTGCCGGATTCGATCTAAAAACGTCTGGGTTAACTCGACGCTTGAAAATTCTTTTGAACGCAAACCTTGGGCTAATTCTATTAATGTTTTAGTGTGCATTATGTGGCGTTCCTGTTACTCAATGACTTTGGGAACCAGATAAAGTCCCGCTTCGACTTGTGGCGCGATAGCCTGAAATTTTTGCCGGTTATTTGATTCGGTGACCACATCCGCTCTTAACCGTTGCGCCTGATCCATGGGGTGAGCCATAGGCTCGACATTGTCGGTATTTAATTCACTCATTTGGGTCATTAAATCCAGGATACCGGACAGGTCTTTCGCGTAAGATTCAACATCTTGGTGGTCAATTCCCAAACGCGCCAAATGCGCAATTTTGTTCACATCATCTGCCGTTAACGACATTTTTGTCTCCCTAATTAAAATTTCAGTGTAACTATTTACGACGATGCCAGAACTGAAGGTTAGGCGAAAGGCACAAGGCGAAAGGTGAAAAAACCTGATTTTCAACACGCCCGTTCTTTGCCTTTAACCTTGCACCTTGTGCCTTTCATCTTTTACCTTGTATCTCTCGGCTTTTGCCTTTGCCGCGTATATTACTACAAATATCATACTTATATCTTGCTCAAATACCCTCTTGATTGATAAAGTACATCTATTTTTATTCTTTAAAGGAAACAGGCAAAGATGTTTAAAAGAATTCGCGGTCTTTTCTCCAACGACCTTTCGATAGACCTGGGAACCGCAAATACATTGATATACATTCCAGGGCAAGGTATTGTGCTTAACGAACCCTCTGTCGTTGCCATTAAAGAAGACAAAATTCGAGGCTCAAAAACCATTGCTGCTGTCGGTGCCGATGCCAAACAAATGCTGGGGCGTACACCCGGCAATATTACGGCAATCCGGCCGCTTAAAGACGGCGTTATTGCTGATTTTGCAATCACTGAGCGTATGTTAAGGTTTTTTATCGAAAAAGTTCACAAGAAAAACAGGTGGTTACGTCCCAGTCCGCGTATTTTGATTTGTGTACCGTGCGGCTCAACACAAGTTGAGCGCCGCGCTATCCGTGAATCTGCTGCCATGGCGGGAGCTCGCGAGGTTTATTTAATTGAAGAACCCATGTCGGCAGCGATAGGTGCCGGTTTGCCGGTCGAAGAAGCCTGTGGCTCAATGGTGCTGGATATAGGCGGCGGCACTTCTGAAGTGGCGGTAATATCAATCAACGGGATTGTCTATTCAAATTCTGTTCGTATCGGTGGTGACCGTTTTGACGAGGCTATCATCAATTATGTGCGTAGAAACTATGGCACCTTGATTGGTGAAGCTACGGCGGAAAGAATCAAGCTGGAAATTGGCACGGCTTATCCTGGCAATGAGGTCAGGGAAATAGAAGTCAGAGGCCGCAATCTGGCTGAAGGTATTCCGCGTAGTTTTTCTTTAAACAGCAATGAAATTCTGGAGGCTCTGCAAGAACCCTTATCCGGCATTGTCGGTGCTGTAAAAGTGGCCTTGGAACAAACTCCGCCCGAATTGGGTTCAGATGTTGCCACACGGGGTATTTATTTAACCGGCGGCGGCGCATTACTGAGAGATATTGACCGCCTGATAGCGGAAGAAACCGGTCTGCCGGTGCATATTGCCGATGATCCATTGACCTGTGTTGCCAGAGGTGGCGGTATGGTTTTGGAAATGCTTGATAAAAAAGGATTCTCAACTTTTTCGTTAGAATAATATAACTACATCAGTAGATGATGGCTTCCATTTTAGAACACGGATGACAATGATTACACGGGTTTCAACGGATTTTTTTAGTCGAAAAAATACTTTAAGTGGTTATGGCGACTCAATCATAAAATTGAGACGCTTCTCTTATCCGTGTTCTATTTTTTAACAGCTGAGTCGTTACAAAATAATTAAGTGTCTTGCCCTAAAAAAGCGATTCATCCACGAAAGCCAAAAGCAGGCGCTTTCGAGCGACACGATATAAATCAGGCAACGGGTATGCCTAACTTGAGTTGCTGCACCTTTAACTAATACGAGGCACTGCCATAAAACTTTTATTTGCCACCGGCCCTTCAATCAATACCCGACTTCTGGTAGCCGTTATTGCTTCTGTTGTTTTATTGGCAACTGAATACAGCAGCTCAAAATTGATCCCGTTACGCACGACCTTATCTTTTTTTGTTGATCCCTTAAAATATTTGGTCGATTTACCTAGCGTTCTTGTTGATCAGGCGGCCGACTCGGTTAGCTCATACCGAACCCTAAAAATGGAAAATGAAAGGCTGCGTGAAGAACAGCTCATTCATCAAACCCGATTACTTAAATTTGAGGCACTGGAAAAAGAAAATATTCGTTTGCGGGCGTTATTGGAAAACTCCTTTAAGCTGGGCGAACAGGTTCTGGTTGCCGAATTGTTGTCCGTTAATATGGCACCTTACGAACATATTGTCGTTGTCAATAAAGGTACCCGTTTTGGTGTGCATCCCCAACAACCGGTACTGGATGCAAACGGGGTTGTCGGTCAGGTTTTTCGGGCCTTGCCGTTCACTTCCGAAATTATGCTGATTACTGATCCCAATCATGCGATTCCGGTTCAGGTTAATCGCAATGGTTTATTAACCATTGCTGTGGGCAGCGGCCAGCTAAATCGACTGGTGCTGCCTTTCTTGCCCGGTAATGCCGATATTCGTCCGGGTGACTTACTGATAACATCAGGCTTGGGCGGTACTTTTCCTCAAGGTTATCCGGTGGCGGTGGTTGATGAATTTACCTCGCAACCCAATAAAGCCTTTGCAACCATTACGGCGACTCCAAAAGCCTTGTTGGATCGTAACAGAGAGTTAATGATCGTCTGGAGCAAATCCACACCGGTTCCGCTCATTTCAAAGCCAACAGCAAACGAAGCGGAGACCCAAACTGATGCAGTTAAATAATTATGTGGGATTTTTTAGAATTATCCTGACGCTGATAGGGGCAATGTGTTTAAGAATTGCGCCTTGGCCCGGCGAAATAGCGGCGTTTAATCCTGACTGGGTGCTTTTGGTGCTGATTTACTGGTCACTTGCCCTGCCTGACCGCGTGGGTATTTTTCATGCCTGGACATTTGGCTTGTTGACCGATGTGTTGACCGGTCGATTATTGGGGCAATATGCGTTGGCTTATTCACTGGTGATCTATATTTGCCTTAAATTGCACAAACAGTTGCGTCAATTTCCTTTTCTGCAACAGGGCTTGTTTGTCTTTTTCTGTCTGCTATTGTCGCAACTGTTGCTGTTTTTTATAAAAAACCTTCAGCATCCGGCACAACTTCACGCTTCTTTCTGGTTACCTGTTTTTACCGGTACGTTAGCTTGGCCCTTGGTTTATGGCGTGCTGCGCTTTGTTGGTTTGTCACAACGCATTAAATAGAATACGCTGTAACTTATGTCCACTCTATACGCCATTAAAGACCACTCAGTAGAAAATCGTCTATTTCTTAATCGCATTGTCGCCGCTTTTGTGGTTATTATTCTATTAACATCGGGTCTGATTGTTCGTTTAATTTATCTGCAAATTGTCGGTCACGAACATTATTCATCACTGGCAAAAGACAACAGCATTAAAATCGTTCCTTTGGTGCCTACCCGAGGCATGATTTATGACCGACACGGAAAAGTGCTGGCCGAAAACATGCCGTCTTATAGTTTGGAGCTTATCCCTGAGCAGATCAGTAATATGGATGAAACCTTGTTACGTCTGCAAAAATTGCTTGATATACCCGATGATAAAATCGAGCAATATCAAAAATTACGCAAACGCCAAAAACGTTTCGTCAGCACGCCGTTGTTATTAAGCATGAACGATGAAGAATTGGCAAAGTTTGCCGTTGTTCGGCCTTATTTTCGGGGCGTCGATATTCATACCCAGTTGGTTAGACACTACCCTTACAGTGATTTAGCGGCGCATGTCATTGGCTATGTGGGCCGTATTAATGAGGCGGAAATTAAAGAGTTGCCCCTCGCTGAATACAGGGGCTCTACGCATGTGGGCAAGCTGGGTATAGAGAGTTCTTATGAAAACGAGCTGCATGGCAAAACCGGTTATGCGGAAATAGAAACCAATGTTCAGGCCCGATTGCTTAATACCCTGCACGAAGTCACGCCAGATCCCGGCACAAATCTCTACTTAACGCTGGATATTGATTTACAAAAAACCGCCTACGATGCGCTGGGTACTTTTAATGGGGCAGTCGTTGCCATTGATATTACAACCGGTGGTGTCTTGACCTTCGTCAGTCGTCCTGGCTTTGACCCCAACCCTTTTGTGGTGGGCATCGACAATGAAGCTTATCAAGCACTGCAAGTCTCTAAAAATCAACCGCTCTATAACCGCGCCTTACGTGGACTTTATCCACCCGGATCGACCATTAAGCCGTTCATTGCTTTGGCGGGTCTTGAGTATGAAGCCATCAGCCCTCAGCAAAAGCTGTCATGTCCGGGCTATTATCAATTACCTGGTGTCAGTCACCGCTATCGGGACTGGAAAAAAGGGGGGCATGGTGCCGTGGATTTAAGTCGAGCCATTACGGAATCTTGCGACGTTTATTTTTATCGTCTGGCATCAATACTGGGTATCGACCGCATGCACAGTTTTTTACAAAAAATGGGCTTTGGTGAAAAGTCCGGTATTGACCTGATTGGCGAGAAAGCCGGATTATTGCCTTCGCGTGAGTGGAAGCAGGAGCAAAAAAATCAGGCCTGGTATCCGGGGGAAACGCTTATCACCGGCATTGGTCAAGGCTATCATCAGGTTACGCCTTTACAACTAGCCAGAGCCACGGCAACGTTGGCGAATAAAGGCAAGGTAGTGACGCCTTTTTTGGTCGATAAAATGGTCAGCGCACAAGGTACCCGTCCAGGCCCGACACTCCCGAATGTTACCCTGCCATTAAATCCTGATAACGTTAGCAAGGTTATCGAAGGCATGGTCAATGTTGTTCATAGCGCACACGGCACCGCAAAAGGCATTAATACCAATATCGACTATCAAATCGCGGGTAAAACCGGAACTGCGCAGGTTTTGGGGATTAAGCAAAACGCAAAATACAATGAAAATGCAATCGACTTTAAATTTCGTGACCACGCGCTATTTATTGCTTTTGCTCCGGCTGCTGATCCTAAAATTGCCATCGCGGTGGTTGTTGAAAATGGCGGGCATGGTGGTTCAGTCGCAGCGCCGATAGCAGGGCTGGTTATTAAACAATTTTTACAGGAAAATAATGAAAACTGAAACCCGTCATGAACAGTTTGAACCGCCTTCAGTACTTGGGAATGTGCTCAGAAAGCTACACATAGACATCCCTTTGTTTATCGGTTTACTGCTGACTTCGATGTTAAGCTTTCTGATTCTTTACAGTGCCGGCGGTCAGGATATGGACACGCTGATGCGGCAGGCGGGTCGTGTCGGTTTGGCTTTTCTGTTAATGACCATATTGGCGCATATTGATCCTTATCAGTTCAAGCGTTATTCCACGTTATTGTTTGGTATCGGTATTTTTTTGCTGGTGGCCGTTTTAATTATGGGACAGATCGGTAAAGGTGCGCAACGCTGGCTGGAGCTGGGGGTTTTTCGATTTCAGCCGTCAGAAATGATTAAAATTACAACGCCCATGATGATTGCGTGGTATTTGGCAGAATACCCGCTACCGCCAAAATCCAGACAGCTGATTATCGCGACTCTTCTTATTGTTATTCCAACCCTTTTAATCGCCAAACAACCTGATTTGGGCACGGCTTTACTGGTTGCAAGTTCGGGCGCGGGTGTGCTGTTTTTTGCCGGTCTTTCCTGGCGCTTTATGTTGGTAATCAGCGTTGCACTGGCTTCGTTAACCCCGCTTATTTGGCATTTTATGCACGATTATCAACGCGATCGGGTGCTTACTTTTTTAAACCCTGAAACCGATCCGTTGGGTAGGGGCTATCATATTATTCAGTCAAAAATAGCGATTGGCTCGGGCGGTATTTACGGTAAAGGCTGGATGGGCAGTACTCAATCAGAACTGGATTTTTTGCCGGAAAGTTCAACCGATTTTATTTTTGCTGTATTTGCGGAAGAATTTGGCTTGTTCGGTTGCCTGGGATTGTTGATTTTGTATCTGTTAATTATCGCTCGCAGTTTGTATATCGCGTCCCAGGCTCAGGATACTTATAGTCGGCTCTTGGCAAGCAGTCTGGCGTTTACTTTTTTTGTGTATGTATTTGTCAATATAGGGATGGTCATCGGGATTCTTCCTGTGGTCGGTGTTCCCTTGCCTTTAATCAGTTACGGTGGCACCTCTATTGTTACCCTTCTGGCCGGATTTGGCATTTTAATGTCAATTCACACACATAAAAAATTTAGGTAAGGGTAATGATAAAGCAGGTTAAAGGTTTAAGGTTCAAGGTTCAAGATTCAAGGGTTTTATTGCTTCAACGCATTAAGAAACTGAAGAGTGACGGGGTTTGCAACCCCGTCACTCACGTTTTGAAAGTTATTGGAGACTTCAAATCATTACCGACATCGGAAACGCCACCAAAAACATTTGGCGCAAAACTAAAGGCGCAAATTTACCCACCGATGTTTGGGTTAAAAAACCTAACTTGTATTCTGTGCTTTTCACTGATTTCGTGTACCGGCAACATCAAGGATACGAAGTCAGTTGATGCGTTTATCAACAAAATGGTGATCACCCATCAGTTCGATGAGGCCAAACTTAACGAGTTGTTTCAGTCTGTTGAAATAAAAGAAGATATTCTAAAAAAGATTTCGAAGCCCGCCGAAGGCATGCCTTGGTATAAATATCGCAAAATATTTATGACCGATGCGCGTATTGATGGCGGTGTAAAGTTTTGGCGAGAAAATGAGTCTGCATTGAGCGCAGTCCAACAAAAGACAGGGGTTCCAGTAGAAATTATTGTTGCCATCCTGGGCGTTGAGACCTTTTACGGGCAAAAAACCGGCAATTATCGGGTCATTGATGCGCTATCAACATTGGGTTTTGCCTATCCGCCCCGCAGTCCATTCTTTCTTGGTGAGCTGGAAAACTACTTGCTGCTGTGCCGGGATGAACATATTAATCCTCTGGAACCCATCGGTTCTTATGCGGGTGCAATGGGAATGCCACAATTTATGCCGAGCAGCTTTAGGGCTTATGCTATTGATTTTAATGGTGATAGCTACCGGGACATCTGGCATAACAACGGTGATGTTATCGCCAGTGTAGCCAATTATTTTGTCAAGCATCAGTGGCAGACGGGGCAAGCCATCGTAATTCCTGTGAGTGCGACAGGGGATGCCTATAAAACGGCATTAACCCGTGATCTTAAGCCTGACTTAAGGTTAGCCAAGTTAGAATCATTTAACTTAACAATATCGAGGTCACTCCCTTTAAATACTAAAGTAAAGCTGCTTGCTTTTGAACAGGAGCCATTAGGGCAAAAACCGGGGGAAGAACTCTGGGCGGGATTAGACAATTTTTATGTCATTACCCGATACAACCACAGTCCTTTATATGCCATGGCTGTTTATCAGTTAAGCCAATCTATTTTAAATAAAAAAGGCAAAATTCCATGACTAAACTACTATTAGCAATTTTAATGATGACCCTGTTCGGGTGTTCTACAGAACAAATTAAAACAACTAATACGGCTTTTCAGCCCCCGATTATTATAAATCAAGCTCCTCACGCGTTAGCCAGCCAACAAATCAGGCAGCATTCAATAGTGCGAATGAACGCGCGTAACGAATCTACCGAGCTTGCCCAACAAGAAAGCCTGTTTCCACGTATTGCCCATTACATAAAACAGGGTGTGGCTTCATGGTACGGCCCCGGATTTCATGGCAAAAAAACAGCAACCGGCGAAATATTTGATATGTACGCCATGACGGCTGCGCATAAAACATTGCCGATTCCGTCTTATGCCCGGATAACCAATCTGGAAAATCATCGCAGCATTATTGTTAGAATAAATGACAGAGGTCCTTTTGTTGGCAACAGAGAGTTGGATTTGTCCTACGCCGCTGCAAAAAATCTGGATATGCAACAAGACGGCACAGGTGCCATAGAAATCAAGGCCATATCGCCCAGTCAGGCGTTACCCCAATTGCAACAAATTGCTGCCACACAAGAACAACACGTCTATTTGCAGGTGGGCAGTTTTGGCAGTGAAAAAAAGGCGCTAAGCTTAAAAAATAAAATTGCCGCCAATAATTTGCCTGAGCCGAATATTCGCTCATCGACTTACAAAAAATCCACCCTTTATAAAGTTCAAATCGGACCGGTAAATTCAACGGCTTCTGCCAATCAACTGAATGAACAGTTGGCACGAATAGGCATAACCGATACACAATTTGTTACTGAATCCAAACAATCTGACAGTTCGCATGCTACAATGTAAGGAAATATTGTTTTACTGTCGATTTTAAAGAGCTATGAACCCTTTTAAAAAATTTACCCTATTTTTATTTTTTGGCCTGCTGGTTACGCTCTTTCAGGCAAACGCAGAAAACGCTGAAATTGCAACCCCGCCTGCACCCAATATCGCCGCCACTGCTTATATATTACAGGACTATCATACCGGTAAAGTATTGGCAGAAAACAACGCGGATGCCAAGCTCGCTCCCGCCAGTCTGACCAAGATAATGACGGTTTATGTGGTGTTTAGAGAGCTTGCCAATGGCCACTTACACCTCGAAGATTCAGCCACTATCAGTGAAAAAGCCTGGAAAACATCCGGCTCACGTATGTTTGTTGAGCTGGGTAATAAGGTTAAAGTTGAAGATCTGCTAAAAGGCGTCATTATTCAATCCGGTAATGATGCCAGTGTCGCTTTGGCTGAACATGTTGCAGGCAATGAAGATACCTTTGCTGATATGATGAATCAGCATGCTGCCCGACTGGGAATGACTCATAGCCATTTCAAAAACAGTGATGGCTTGCCAATGGATGATCATTACACCAGCGCACGCGATTTGGCTATTCTTACGTCTGCTTTAATCAAGGAATTTCCTGATTACTATCGCTGGTTTTCGCAACAAGAATTTACCTTTAACCAAATTACCCAGCATAACCGCAACCCCTTGCTGTCGCGTGACGAGTCGGTTGATGGCGTTAAAACCGGATTTACTGATGATGCCGGTTATTGCCTGGTTGCTTCGGCGCTAAGAGAAGACATGCGGTTAATTTCTGTGGTGATGGGCGCAAAAAGTGCCAATGCCAGAGCCAACGAAAATCAAACACTGCTTAACTATGGCTTCCGGTTTTTTGAATCACACCGCCTGTATGAAGGTAAAAAACCTTTAAACGAAGCCAGAATCTGGAAAGGAGAAAGCAAAACAATACCTTTAGGTTTGGCCGAAGATATTTATGCAACCATACCGCGTCGCCAATATAAAGATCTTAAAGCGGCTATTATTGTTGATAAAAAAATTACTGCACCTGTTGTAGAAGGTGCCAAGCTTGGATCAGTTAAAGTGACGCTTAATGACGTTGTTATTGTCGATAAAGATTTGATCGCTCTCAAGGCGGTGGCTGAAGGCAATATTTTTCAGAGACTTTCTGATAGCGTTATGATGATGATGGAGAAATCTGAAGATGGAAAATAAAATGGTCTATTTAAACGGCGAATATCTACCGCTTAATGAGGCAAAAGTTTCAGTGCTGGATCGCGGATTTTTATTTGGTGACGGTATTTATGAAGTGATACCGTCTTATTCCGGGCATTTATTTCATTTTCAAGATCATTTACAGCGCCTGGAAAACAGCTTGGCAGGTATTCGTTTGGCTAATCCGCACACCCGCGAGCAATGGCAGGAGATATTGACTCCCTTGCTGGATGCAAAGATTGATCAGTATATTTATCTTCAGATCACCCGTGGCACTGCCCCCAAAAGAGATCACGCTTTTCCTGACAATACGCCCGCCACTGTTTTTGCCATGTGCTCGGCTATCGTGCCTTTTGCCGGATTAAATCAAGGCGTAAAAGCGGTCAGCATGGATGATACCCGTTGGAAATTTTGCAATGTAAAAGCCATCACGCTGCTGGGCAATATTCTGCACAGGCAAGAAGCCATAGACCAAGGCTGTGCCGAAGCCATTTTGATAAAAGACGGTTATGTGATTGAAGGTGCGGCCAGTAATGTTTTTGCAGTGATTGATGGCGTTTTGTGTACCCCGCCTAAAGGCAACGACATTTTACCCGGCATTACCCGTGATGTAATTTTGGAGCTTGCACGAAAAAACAACATGCCTTGCAGTGAAGATAAAATTCCCTTTACTGCGCTACAAACCGCCAGCGAAATTTGGGTAACCAGTTCTACCCGTGAAATTATTCCCGTTGTTGAGCTCGATTCAAAAAGTGTGTCAGACGGAAAACCTGGCCTGGTATGGCAAGCCATGCATCAGATTTTTCAAGCTTACAAACAATCGCTGATTATGAGCGAACAAACCTTTTTTGAATTCCCTTGCCAATTTCCCGTTAAAGCCATGGGCAAAGCCGACATGGACCTGGATTTGTTGGTGATAGAAATTGTGCGACGTCACGCGCCTGATGTTAAAGCGGATGCCGTCACTACGCGCCCCAGCAAAGACGGTAATTTTATTGCAATAACCGTCATCATAGAAGCCTCCAGCAAGAAACAACTGGATGCCATTTATCAGGATTTAACTGATCATCCTCATGTTTTGATGGCCTTGTAAGGCATCCCCTTGGGGTTGTCCTTCCAACAACCGACCCGTTTAGCATCCCTATTTGAACAAATATAAACGCGCTTAATGTTAACGATACGTAACTTGGGATTGGAGGATTATGAAACCAGCTGGCAGGCCATGCAATGCTTCACCCAAGAACGCAACGCAGAAACCCCTGACGAAATCTGGATAGTCGAACACCATCCCGTTTATACGCTGGGATTAAGCGGCAAGCGTGAGCATTTATTAAATACCGGCAACATTCCGGTGGTTAATTCAGACCGGGGCGGACAAGTCACTTATCACGGCCCCGGGCAAGTGGTCATTTATACCTTACTGGATATTAAACGCCTTAATCTGGGCGTGCGCCAACTGGTCACCCTTCTGGAACAAGCGATGATTAACACTTTAGCCGACCATGGCATTGGCGCTGTTTCCAAAGCGGATGCGCCAGGTGTTTATGTCAATGACCAAAAAATCGGCTCTATCGGTTTACGGATTAAAAAAAACTGTAGCTACCATGGTCTCAGTCTCAATAATGACATGGATTTGCGTCCTTTCGACGATATTAATACTTGCGGTTATTCAGACCTTAAAGTCACTCAATTGTCTGATTTGGGTGTGACTATTAGCGCCACGCAACTGGCAAACTCTGTTATTCAGGCAATCACTACGGCATTATAAACATGACTAATCAAGCACCTTCACGATCAACGCCTGAATCTCACGAGCGTAGCACTAAAAAACTGGCGCGTATCCCCATAAAAGTTGAACTGTCCGACACGGTTTTACGCAAACCTGAATGGATACGGGTAAAGCTTTCAGCCAGTGATGAGATTACAAAAATCAAAGACTTGTTGCGTGAGCATAAACTGCATACAGTTTGTGAAGAAGCTGCCTGCCCAAACTTGTCCGAGTGTTTTCAGCACGGCACCGCTACCTTTATGATCATGGGCGATTTGTGTACCCGCCGTTGTCCTTTTTGCGATGTGGCACATGGAAAACCGCTGGCACTGGATAAAGACGAGCCGCAAAATCTGGCCGATGCCATACAGGCAATGGCCTTAAAATATGTGGTGATCACTTCGGTGGATCGGGATGATTTAAGAGACGGTGGCGCCGCGCACTTTGCCGAGTGTATAAAAAAAATTCGCGAGCAAACACCGTCAACAAAAATTGAAATTTTGGTTCCGGATTTCCGTGGTCGTATTGATAAAGCCATAGAGATTCTGATTAAAGAACCTTGTGACGTGTTTAACCATAATCTGGAAACCGTTCCAAGGCTTTATAAACAAGTCCGTCCGGGTGCAGATTATCCGGGTTCTTTGGAGTTACTGAGTAAATATGGTGCAGCGCAAACTCAAACACCTACCAAATCAGGACTTATGCTGGGGGTCGGCGAAGAGCAGGAAGAAGTACACCAAGTCATGAGAGATTTATTGGCGCATGGCTGCTCAATGCTGACACTGGGTCAATATTTACAACCCACCAAGGCGCATTTACCCGTCAAAAGCTATATCACCCCGCAACAATTCGATGACTATGACGCTTTTGCAAAGCAACTGGGATTTAAGCAAGTCGCCAGTGCGCCCATGGTCAGATCTTCATACCATGCTGATCTTCAGGCTAAAGCCGTTATCTAAACGAATAGCCCCAACGCTGATTTTCTAAGGTGTTGGGGCCTAAATTTGGATTCAACCGGATCGATATAAAAACATCGAAAATCAAGGCGTTACCTTCCCGATTAAGAAGTGAGGCTACCCGCAATAAATAACAGCCACAGATTCACAAATTAAAGCTGTTCTATAACCTGAATCTGTGGCAATTTTTGCAGTGAATATTTTTTGCGAGTTGCCTCAGTGAAAATTATAGACACAGGTAACTTTCAAAAATAGATACACGTTGTCCACAATGCAATTTCGCATTTTTTAATCAAGCTTCCTCACAATTCAACGTATCCCGATCAAAAATAATCAATGCCATTCAGCGCAATCAGCAAGCTCTTGTTGATAATCTGGAAGGGTTAAAATTAGCCAATCGCATGTACTGCATTAAAAAAATTTAGTAATTACTCAATAAATTTTACCTTCGTTAAGGGTCGGTTTTTTGGGTTGGTTCGAATGGCAACTCCATGATTTTCATGTATCTATAGGTACAAATTTGTATCTACACAGTCAAATTTTATTCTAAAAATTGCATATATACTTAATTATATATTAATATTTTCCATATCAAAATTGATTTTTCTGTCCAAGAAAGTTAAAATTGTAAGAAATTACGTATATACCACCAATTTTCAACAGCTTACCCTCGTTTTTCTCTGTAAGTTGTTGATTATTTGTTGGGTTACGTTTTATCCGCTTGTAATTCTGACGACCAATTGATAACGGAAATTTAAAATGAAAGCAAGTACAAAAGAAATACAAGTCGTCTCTACAATATCGCGAATTGTAAACTGGAAAATGCGTACCGCGATTGGTTTGGCTTTAGGCGTAGCATTAGCTCCACAGGGAGCTAATGCTACGACCTATACCTGGAATGGCAAGAGCCTCGTCGATTCTAATTGGACATCGAAAAAGAACTGGTCTGGAACTGCTGCGGTATCTGATACTGCTACAGATTTGAAATTTGCAAATGCTCCCGGTACCAGACTGACTCCAATTAATGTCCCTGACACCTTTACTCTGAACAGCATTACCTTTAGCGATCTTAACCTCAATTCGTCCGGTTACACCATTGGCACCAGCGCCAGCACCTTTACTATGGGTGCAGGCGGCGTGGTAAACAATGATAATATTACTCAAACGTTGGGTGCCAATTTTGTTCTTTCGGCTAATTCCACTTTTAATGCTGCAAACAGTGACTTGGACTTTACCGGTGCTATTGATCTTAACGCGGGTTCGGGTACAAAAACGCTAACACTCAACGGTGCCAACAATATTTCACTTTCAGGGATCATTAGTAATTCATCGGGAACGGGTGCCTTAAGGAAAACTGGCTCAGGAACAGTCACTCTGATGGGTAACAACACTTACACCGGCGCTACCAATATCAATGCCGGCAGCCTGGTGTTAGGCGCAAACGAGCGTCTGGCTAATGGTGGTACTGTTAATGTCAACGGCGGTACCTTCGATGTCAATGCAAAGAAGGAAACCATTGCCAATCTTAACCTGAACAGCGGTGCTATTAACGGTGGAGGAACTTTGATAGTGACTTCAGACTACAATAACGCAAATTTCGGTACAGGAAATAACTTCAATAAAACTGCCGGAGTCACTGATACGGTTATCAATTCATCTGCATTTAATGCAGGCAGTCAGCAAACGCTGACTGCTGGTACCAGCACTGCTACCAGCGGCACTGGCTGGCTTCATTTTGGTAATGTGCATGTAGGCAATATTTCCACGCAAACTTACACTATTGGTAACGGTGCCAACAGCGATTCAATATTGCGTGGTGCGGTGCAGGATGATGGCGTACTTGATACCCGTTTGAGTGGCACAGGTATAATAGCCGGTGGCTACAATTGGGGGCCGGTTGCTGCGGGAGGTAATGCAGGTGCAAAAAATGTAACATTTACCGCCAGCACCGCAGGCGCACTGGACGAAAAATTGATTGTTGTAAATAATTTTGGCAATACCAATACCCAGAATTTGTTTATTAGCGGCGCGGCCTATCGTTATGCCAGCCTTAACACGCTTGGCGCGGTCATTCTGGCCAATCAGCGGATTGGCGGCTCGGCAACTCAAGCCCTGTCACTCACCAATTCAGCAACCAGTGATGGCTATTCAGAAAGACTGAAGGCAACCATCAGCGCAAGCAGTCCGTTTATTACAGCCAGCGGTTCATTCAAAGGTCTGGCCGCTGGTTCAACGAACAGTAACCGACTTAAGGTAGGTGTCGATACGACTAGCGCCGGTCACAAAAGTGGCACAGCAACGATTGGACTGGTTTCTAACGGCAAAGGCACATCAAATTTAGGCAATACTAAACTGGATTCACAGACCATTAATGTGTCTGGCAACGTCTATCGCTTGGCAAGTGGTTCAACAGCCGGGACTGTTAGTTTTGGAGCCACGCATGTCGGGGATTCGGTTAGCCAAACTTTAAAGATTAGCAATACAGCGTCCACTGACGGCTACTCTGAAAAACTGGATGCCAGCTTTGGCACTGCAACCGGAGGCATTACCACCCGTGGTGTCGCTGGCCTTATTGCTGCTGGCAGTGACAACAGTAACATGTCGGTAGGTATCGATACCGCTACTGCCGGTGCCAAGTCCGGTAATGTTGACGTCAACTTCAGCTCAAACGGTACGAAAACCAGTGGCTTGGCGACTATCAGTAATGGTAGCCAGAACGTTATGGTTTCCGGCAATGTTTACAACTATGCCAATGCTGAATTACAACATGTTAGCGGTGGAAATGCTTGGGATAGCGGTAGCTTGACTTTGGATTTTGGAACCTTTACTCAAGGTAGCGGTTTCCAAACTTCCATTTTCAGTCTTGCCAATAATGGCGGCTTGGATTCCCTTTATACTGACCTTCTTGATGGTAAGTACACGTTCAGCTTGGGTTCGACTTTCAGCAGCAGCAACGTGAGCGACTTCACGAAACTGGCCGGTGGTTCTTCACTAACCAATCTGGGTTTTTTGTTTGATACCAGTGTTGTCGGTAATTACGTAGGCAGTGTATTGCTGGCATCCACTGGACATAATGCCAGTGGTTACAGCGGTGATCTAGCCGGTATGACCATTAACTTTAAAGGTAGTGTATCGGCTGTACCGGTACCTGCTGCTGTGTGGTTGTTCCTGACGGGTATGACAGGCCTGTTGAGCTTGAGTCGTCGTAACAAAGCAATCTAATTATTAATTAAATACAGGTAACAAGGTTGGACCTTTCAGGTTTTTAAAACAGGAAAGGTCTCTAACTCCCTCGTTCTGGCCATCGCTATTTCCCCGTTACATTATTAATCCCCGATTGTTGCCTGCAAAATGGCAAGCTTATTCAAAAAAGAATCATCCTATCTCATTTCCAGTAGACCAGTAAGTCTAAAAACGGAAAAAGACATTGTTCTACAACAAATCACGAAAATTAAAAGCTGTTGTCCACGAAAAGCACGAAAGACCGAAAAATATTCAATAATAAGGTCATGTCGATAATCAATTGACCGAACAGGATGTATTAAAATAGTAGCCCAATTAAATCAATGGCCTGTCATAGCTTGATTAGTACGCGACACTCAGTGGTCACCGGTATAAAAGGATAGAAAATTAAGGCGTTACCTTTCCGATTAAAAAGTAAGACTACTCGCAGTAAAGAAACCGCCACAGATTCACAGATTAAACCTGTTTATAACCTGAATCTGTGGAAATTTTTGCCGTGGATATTTTTTGCGAGTTGCCTCAGTGAAGGCTATAGACAGCTGTACTTTCAGCAATAGACATACGTTGTCCTCAATATAATTTTGCATTTTCTAATCATGCTCCCATATCCCGATCAAAAATAATCAATGCCATTCAGCGCAATCAGCAAGCTTTTGTTGATAATCTGAAAGGGTTCGAATGGTAACTTCATGATTATCAATATCTGCATATTTGTATATATAGTCAATTTTTTATAATTATAATTGCTAATACATTTAAATACTTAGTATTTTTTAGCATATCAAACTTGAATTTCCTATCTAAGAAACTAGACTTGTAAGTGATTGCGGACAGGTAACCAATTATCGACAGCTTATCCGTATTTTTATTAGATTGGTTACGTTTCATCCGCTTGTAATTTTGACGACTAATTGATAACGGAAATTTAAAATGAAAGCAAATACAAACGAAATGCAAGTCGTCTCTACAGTATCGCAATCTGTAAACTGGAAACTTTGTGCCGCGATTGGTTTAGTGTTAGGAGTTGCATTAGCTCCACAGGTAGGTAATGCTAAGACATATACATGGAATGGCGGGGACAACGTCGACTCTAGTTGGACATCGAACAATAACTGGTCTGGAACTGCAGCGGTGTCTGGCACAGCAACGATTGGACTGGTTTCTAACGGCAAAGGCAAATCAGGCTTAGGCAATACTACTCAAGCTTCACAGGCCATCAACGTGTCTGGCGACGTCTATCGTTTGGCAAGTGGTTCAACAACGGGGACTGTTAGTTTTGGAGCCACGCATGTCGGGGATTCGGTTAGCCAAACTTTAACAGTTCGCAATGCAGCGCCCACTGACGGCTACTCCGAAAAATTAGATGCCGGTTTTGGCACTGCAACCGGAGACATTAGCACCAGTGGTGTCGCTAGCCTGATTGCCGCAGGTAGTAACAGTAATGCCATGTCGGTAGGTATTGATACCACTAATGCCGATGCCAAGTCGGGTAATGTTGATGTTAACTTCAGCTTTGATGGCACAAGAACCAGTAGCTTAGCGACTATCAGTAATGGTAGCCAGAATGTTTCTGTTTCCGGTGACGTTTACAACTATGCCAGCATCGGATTGCAACACGTTAGTGGTGGAAATGCTTGGGATAGCAGTAGGTTGGCTTTGGATTTTGGAGCGTTTAATCAAGGTAACGGTACCCAAACCTCCATTTTCAGTCTTTTTAATAGTGGCTTAGATTACATCTATACTGACTTTAATGATGGTAACAACACTTTCAGCTTGGGTTCGGCTTTCAGCAGCAACAACGTGAGCAACTTCACAAATCTGGCCGGTGGTTCTTCACTGACCAATAATCTGAGCTTCCTGTTTGATACCAGTTGTGTAGGTAATTACGTAAGCAGTGTATTCTTGGCATTCACTGGACATAATGCCAGTCATTACAGCGGTGCTCTTGACGGAATGACCATTAATTTTAAAAGTAATGTCTCTGCAGTATCGATGCCGACTGCTGTGTGGTTATTCCTGACTGGTATGACAGCAGTAATTATCATTATGGAATGATAAAATCAAACAGATAGCGCTTAAGTCTTGAAAGGTCGTGTGTATTCTACCGCGATACTTGCAAAGTAATCGAAGAACCCAATTGGTAATAATATCAGCGCCCCTGCTTTATAAGGCTTTACGGCATCTGTGAAAAACAAGATTCTGTAGAATGAAAAACAAGCTTGTAAATTTAATTCATAACGTTATGAATTAAAAGTATTTTCTATAATTAGAATTGCTGGTATGACAGGCCTGTCAGGCTTGAATCGTCGTAACAAGGTAATCTAGTATTTTGGTAACTACTTATTAAACATAGGTAACACATAGTAGATATTTCAGGTTTTTAAAACGGAAAGGACTACATCCCTCGTTCTGGCTATCGCTATCACCCCACGTTACATTACTAATCCCCCGATTGTTGCTTGTAAAATAGGGCTACCAACTTATGGCGGGACAGATAACATCCCTTAAAGGGATGTTATCTGTCCCGCTTTAAATTGGAAGCCTAAAATAGCAAACTTGTTCAGAAAAATATGCCTGCAACACCCTATTTTTGTTTAACAAAATTATTTGAAAGCGGAAAAATCAATCTCTGTTTAGATATTTTCAATTTTAAAAAAGCGATTTATTCACGAAAAGCTCAAAAGCTACAAAAACATTGGATTATTTTATGGCGCAGCCATTTTCCCTCTCCAGCAACGATTTTTAGTAACGACTGTGTGTTATTCTTATTCACTCATAAAACCAGTGGCAGAAATCAGTGCAGCTAACAGAAACAGACAATCAAGCCTATTTTGATAAAAGCAAAGCCAGAGAGAAAGTCTGTGCCTGTTGGCTAAAAGATCAAAGTAAAGCTGTTCGTAAAACCATAATACTTGCAGCTAGTGTCGCGATTGCTAACGGCTTGGGTGTCATTATCCAATCAGCAGTACTGGCTTTTTTACTGCAAGCCATCATTATTGACAAGCTGCCATGGGCGTCTTTAATGACACCCTTTTTAGTGCTGGCAGGTGTTTATATCGTGCGCAGTTTGTGTGTTTACGGGCATCAAGTTTTGGGCTTTGAAGCGGGTGCCCAAGTCAGAGCGTCAATAAGACAGCAATTGTTGGCGAAGTTTTTAACGCTGGGCCCCGCCGAAATCAAGCAACGTCAAAGTGGTGAATTGGCAGCCATTATGTTGGAACAGGTTGATGCACTGGAAAATTATTTTTCGCGCTATTTGCCACAACAAATAATAGTCGGCATATTACCGGTCATCATGATTATGGTGGTCATGCCAATCAACTGGGTAGTCGGGTTGATATTTTTATTGACCGGGCCGCTGGTGCCGATTTTTATGGCCTTGGTCGGTATGGGCGCGGCCTCTGCAAATCGCAGCCAGTTTTTGACGATGGCAAGAATGAGCGGTTATTTTCTGGATCGTTTGCAAGGATTGCCGACACTTAAACTGTTTGGCCAAGCGGCTAAAGAGTTAAATACCATCAATCAAATTGCTGACGGGTTTCGGGAAAAAACCATGGCCGTGTTGCGCATTGCGTTTTTATCATCGGCTATTCTGGAATTTTTTAGTGCAGTTGCGGTCGCTCTGGTGGCCGTGTATGTGGGATTAGGTTTATTGGGACAGATTCACTTTGGCCCGGCTGAACAGATCAGTTTTAGGAAAGCGTTGTTCGTGTTGCTACTGGCACCTGAGTTTTTTATGCCACTTCGGCAATTGGCCATTAATTATCATGACCGCGCCGCAGCACTTGGGGCGGCAGATGCTATCCTTGCCATACTGGAGAAAGACGCTGATGTGTTGGAAGCAGGCAATAATGTCGTAGGATGTGTCGACGAAGGAGGCGCATCAATTGTGAATGATGCGCTTCGTATCTCAGCACCATCCTATGGTGATTTTCAGGGTAATAAGAACCTTATCGAATTTAACAATGTCAGTAAATTTTATGGTCAGCGTCAAGTTTTAACAGACATTAATTTGTGCATTGCCACCGGTGAAAAAATTGCTTTGGTCGGTGAATCCGGTGCAGGAAAAACCACTCTTTTAAATCTGTTACTGGGTTTTGAGGCAACAACAGAAGGCCAACTATGGCTTAATGGCTTACCCGTTAATCGTGAATCCGCCGCAAAAGCTACCGCCTGGGTGGGGCAAAACGCCTACATTTTTCATGGCAGCATAAAAGAAAATATTGCCCTGGCTGATCCCGATGCTTCTGAACAACGTATTATTAATGCAGCACAAGCCGCTGGTGTCACTGAATTTAGCGCACAGTTGTCCGAGGGTTTGTTAACCCAAATTGGTGAGCGAGGCTACGGTTTATCCGGTGGGCAGGTACAAAGAATCGCGTTGGCCCGAGCCTTTTTAAAAAATGCTGACATTATTTTTCTGGATGAGCCAACGGCCAATCTTGATGCAGCCAATAAAACGGCGCTATTGGCTGTCATTGATCAATTATTTGCTGATAAAACCTTGATTATCGCTACACATGATCCTTTGGTGATTAATATAATGGCAAGGCGGATAACCTTACAGCAAGGACGATTGGTGTTATGAAAGATTTGTGGTTTTTTCTGAAATTATTCAAACCCCACAGCGGCTGGCTACTGGGTGGAATCATCTTGTCATTGCTGACGGCTTTTGCGTCTATCGCGTTATTGACGCTGTCAGGCTGGTTTATCAGCGCTTCTGCTTTAGCGGGATTAGTCGTTATTGACGGCAACGTATTGGCCTTTAATTTTATGCTGCCTGCCGCGCAAATACGTGGGTTGGCGATTACCCGGACGTTGGGTCGTTATGGTGAGCGTTTGGTGACCCATGAAGCGACTTTTCGGGTCTTGGCCGGCATCCGTAGCTGGTTTTTCCAACAGCTGATTCCCTTGGTGCCTGGGCGTTTGTCAACACTACGCAGCGGTGATTTATTATCACGCATGACGGCGGATATTGATGCGTTGGACGCCCTGTATTTGCGCTTGCTTGCACCTGCCATCGTGGCAATTATTGGCGTAACCGCCGTTACCGTTTTTTTGTCTTTTTATGCACCCGTTATCAGTCTGGCTACCGGCCTTATGTTACTGATTGCCTCGGTTGGGGTGCCGTGGATTTTTAATCGTTTGGGACGAACCGGAGCAGAACAGATAGTCGTCTTGGCGGCCAATTTCCGGATTCGACAAATTGATATGATGCAGGGTTTTGCGGATTTAATAGCCAATCAGGCTTATGGGCTCTTTAGCCATTTTCTGGAGCAGTTTTCTGATTTGATGCTTAATACCCAGCGGCAAAATAACCGTTTGTCGGCGATTTCTTCAGCAATCACCTTTTTACTGGCGCAGATATCGGTATTATTGGCTTTGGTGCTTGCCGCCATTTTATTTAAAGAGGACTTGTTGTCAGGAACCGATCTGGCGTTGCTTGTTTTTTGTGTGCTTGCAGCTTTTGAATTAGTGACGCCCTTGCCGGTAGCTCTGCAAATGCTCGCAAAACTTCAAAAAGCGGCACGGCGTATCAGACAGGTGACAGACATGTCGCCAACAACACCGCAGCACATTGAGACCGTAGCCTTGCCGGAACGTTATGATTTGCAGTTAAATAATGTCAGCTTTCGTTATCCTGATCAGCAAAACTGGGTGTTAAAAAACATCAGTCTGGCTATTCCGCAGGGCAGTAAAATTGCCATAGTCGGTGTCAGCGGCTCAGGTAAAACCACTTTATTACATTTGATAATGCGCTATTATGATCCCGACCAAGGCCGTGTTTTATTGGCCGAACATAATCTAAAACAACTGGATGCCGATCAATTAATGACCTGTTTTGGCGTTTTGTCCCAGCGCAGTCAATTGTTTGCCGCCAGCATTAAAGAAAATCTGTTAATTGCCAAACCCGACGCTTTAGCCACCGAACTCGATGCAGCCATACAAGCCGCAGGCCTGGAGAAATTTATCAGCTATTTACCGGAAGGCCTTGATACCTGGGTCGGTGAAAGCGGCGTTAAAGTATCCGGGGGAGAAGCGCGGCGTATCGCCTTGGCAAGGCTGTATCTTAAAAATGCACCGGTATTGATTCTGGATGAACCTACGGAAGGTCTGGACAGTGATACGGAAAGTGATGTATTTAAGGCCTTGGCAATTTTTACGCGAGATAAAACAGTCATCATGGTGACTCATCGTGAGGCCGGTTTGGGGTTGGTTGATATCGTTTATGGAATGGAGCAGGGTGTTTTGTGTGAAGTGTAATTTCACTGATCAAATCAGGAAACGGCATAAAATTAACATCACCAAGGGATAAATTATTACCCTCTTTAATAAATAACACTACGACTTTATTTGTGACCTACAGCACTCCCAAGAATATAGTTAATCGCACTATTTATCGGGTGATTAAAATGATTACAGCAAACGACTTAAAAACCAAAGGTATCGCCTGTTTAGAAGAGAGCCTTGCCCATCAGCCGGAAGCCGTTATAACCGTGCGCGGTAAAGAAAGCTTTGTGGTGATGAAAATCGAACACTATCATTATTTGCGCGAAATGGAACTGGAAGCAGCGCACTATGAGGCGCAACAGGATGTTGCCGCAAGCCGGTTCAGTAAAGACAGCGCTGATCAACATGTAGCCGAGCTGTTCGCTGAATGAGCCACACCTTAATCTTTACCGACAGCTATAAAAAACGCGCCAAACGCTTTGCACGGCAACATCCGGAATTGAAAGAACACTACCGCAAAACCCTGCTCTTGCTGGGTCAAAATCCTTACCATCCTTCACTGCGACTGCATCCCCTAAAAGGCAAGTTGGCGGCTTTGCATTCGGTATCGATCAACATCAGCTATCAGATAACCCTGGAAATGATTATCACCGAAAAGGAAATTATCTTGGTCAATGTGGGTAGTCATTATGAGGTTTATCAAGCGTGAGTACCGGGTTATAGAGACCTTCGTTAATTAAGCGACATTATTTTCTGTAGTACGTGCCGTGCACGCCCTACGTACTGACAAGTTCTCTAAGGTCATTCTGGCAAAGGCGTCCAGTGCATCATGCAGCATTCCCCTAACCAGCTCAGCCATGTGCTCCAATTCATGATGAGGGAATTTGCTTTCGCTACCCGCCAGCTGTATTGCCATTTCAGCGATACGTTCAGCCTTGTCGCCCATCCGTTAAATAACTGAATAACTGGGGTCAGAGTAAAGTTATATTTCGAAAGAGTCAGTACATTTTTAATTGTTTATCCAAATAATTCCGAAGTCTGCAAATGTTTCGATCGGGTTACAAACCCCGACCGGCATATTTACTATTTAATCAACAAAACGAAAACAATTGTAGCCTGACCGATCTTAATGCGCGGCGGACAGGTCTGTAAAAACAGCTTCAAGGGTAGTAGCATCAAGCACATTATCAAGCCATTGTTCAAGCTCGATTTCTGATGCTTGTGATATACGGTCAATAGCCCAGTCAGGGATCGTTTGAAAACGGCGTAATATCAATCGACGCAAGGTTTTTTGCTCACCTTTTAATACGCCCTGCTCTAATCCTTGCTCTAATCCTTTGGCAATGGCCAGTCGTTCCATGCTTGTTACATATTGCATTTTTGTGCTCTCCTCAAGGATTTTAATTTGATGCTGTAGTTGCTGTTCCAGACCTGTTGGCAGCTTCATCATCCAATCAATGATCCGAAATAGATCGATGATTCTTTGTTTATCCCATTTTCGTTGGTATAAAATTTTAACCAGTAAATACTTTGCTTCGTAACGTTCTTTGTCGTTCTTACGGGTTTGTTGCGTCAAAATATGCGCTGCAGTTATTATGGCAAAGGTATTTTCTGACGTTTTTAATGCTTCAAGTTGATCATGATAATCGGTTAATTTGGCAACGGGAAATTCCAAGAAGTGTTTACAGCCCAAGACTTCAAAGCCATAAGATGCCGGTTTCCAGTTTTTATGTTCATCTGCCAATACTGCCAAGCTGGCTACCGGTCTGTCGTATCGATCATAAATACGATAATTGTACACAAACATGCGTTTGGCAAATTCTGCTTGTCTTGTTCCTTGTACTTCAATGTGAATATAAATCCATTTTTCATCGCCATCAAGTAATGTCACTCTGACCAGTTTATCAACAAAGCGTTTCCCCAGTTCTGCGTCGTGCACTACGGCTCGTAATTCCTGATCGAGAAATACAGCCTCTTTAGTCCAATCGATTTGTTGATAAGCCTGCGAAAAATAAGATTCGATAAATTCTGAAAAATAATGCTCAACAGCTTCTTTCCATGGACTGTCGTATTCATCAATAATAAGCTCGTCAGCTTTATTGTCCAGTATGGGCATGTGACTCTCTGGTTGGTTTTAGTTTATTATAAGTGGGATTTTGACTTTCAGAAATTAAATTTCCATTTTTCCACACTACACACCCGAAATGAATAACCGGGTTCAATATTTCCAGAAATAACTGAACAAATCAATGGGGACAAACGTTCGCAGTAACAACGATTTAGCTAACGGGGCCGTGGAGGATTTATCTAATAAAATCTCCCCTAACCCCTCTTTCTTTTTAGCAGAATTTTAACAATAGGGAACAGACTACTATTTAATGCTTTTAATATTAAAATCAGCATCAAATTGGAGTTACGATGGACACTGTGTTTGCCAATACAACTGTTAGCGTTACAGAATTAAAGCGCATTAGCAAGACTTGAAGATTTAAAAGAAAAACAGCTTATCATTGAACGTGCAAATAGACAATTTGTTGAGTTAAATATAGATGACCTGTAAATTAAGGTTTCACGAACCAGCTTTAACTGAATGGAATAAGCTGGACGGCAATATAAAATCTAAGTTTAAAATGAAACTGGCAGAACACTTAGAACAGCCAAGGGTAAAGTCATCAGTTCTTTCAGGAATAAAAGATTGCTACAAAATAAAACTCAGGCAACCAGGGAATAGAATAGTTTATCGGGTAGATGATGATATTGTGTCAGTGACAGTCATTGCTGCTGTTAAAAGAGACAAAGAAAAAGTCTATAAAGATGCTGAAAAACGCATTTAACTTGTTAAAAAATAACCGGGGTCAGAGTAAATTTAAATCTTGCATACCTGTAGATTCATGCGTAATTTTAACCGGACTTAAAACTAAAGGGCGCTAATCAATATCAAGGTAGAACAGCCAGTTACCCAACGGGCCCCCTCATGTTGACAAAACGCCGACGTTGCCTGGCAACGTCGGCGTTTTTAAGAACTGCTTTCCCCAATACGCAGACAGGAGACAGCAAGAGAGAATGGCATGACAACGGGTGTCATGCGTTTATCTGGAGGGTTCCCGGCATTGCGCCGGTAGTTATTTGATAAACAACATTTCCTGATAGGTTGGGTAAGGCCACAATTCATCCGCGATTTCGCCTTCAAGCGCATCGGCATAATAACGTACTTCATCCATAAAAGGACGGATGGTTTTTGCACAAAACTGCATGTGTTCTTCGGGTGTTAAAAAATCATGTTGGGCAATTGCGCTGCCGAGCTTGTCAACGGCTTCCATCATTAATTTTAGTAGTCCAGCTATCTGGACTAAACGCTCATTATCCAGTTCAACCCCGTTGTTTTTAAGGTTGCTTATCGTAGAGGAAAGATCGGACAGGTATTTTATGGCTGCGGGATAAATACCTGTTTTTGCCATGCTGACCACCAACTTGGCTTCTACTTCAATCGCGAGAATATATTGCTCGGCATAGATTTCAAAACGACTGGCAAGCTCAACAGGCGATAATACGCCCAGCTTGTCAAAAAGTTCTTCGACATACGGTTCTTTTAAAACAGGTAAGGCATCGGCGGCTGTTTTAAGATTGGCCAAGCCACGCTCTTCAACCGCCATTTTATGCCATTCGGCAGAATAGCCGTTACCGCTGAAAACCACCGCGCCATGTTGGTCAATTATTTCCTTAAGTGTATTGAGTATCGCCGTATCGAGATCAGCGCCTTGCGACAATTTACTTTCCAGCGAATCTGCAATCCAGTTGAGAGAGTCTGCCAGTAAGGTATTCATCGTGACCAGCGGACCGGCCACTGATTGCCCGGAGCCCACGGCGCGAAATTCAAAACGGTTGCCGGTAAAGGCAAAAGGAGAAGTTCTGTTTCTGTCGCCGGCATCTTTATTAAATACGGGTAGGGTATTGATACCCAAATTCATAACGCCAGCATTTAGAGAACCGGTTATTTTGCCGTTACTGATTTGCTCAAATACATTATCCAATTGTGAGCCCAAATAAACCGACATGATAGCCGGTGGCGCTTCATTGGCACCCAAACGGTGATCATTACTTGCCGTCGCTATCGTGGCGCGTAACAGCGGACCGTATTTATGTACGCCGCGAATAACCGCACCGCAGAACAGCAGAAATTGGGTGTTTGAATGCGGTGTAGTGCCTGGATCCAGCAAGTTGCCTTGGGTTGCATTACCGACCGACCAGTTGACGTGCTTGCCTGAGCCGTTAATCCCTTTAAACGGTTTTTCATGCAGCAGACAGACCAGACCGTGTTTTTTTGCGGTATTTTTTAAGACCGTCATTAACAGTTGTTGATGATCGGTGGCTACGTTGGCCGCTTCAAAAAAAGGTGCAATCTCGAATTGCCCCGGCGCGACTTCGTTATGTCGGGTTTTGGCCGGAATGCCCAAGCGGTATAGCTGTTCTTCGGCATCTTGCATATAGACCTGGATGCGTTCAGGTATCGCACCAAAATAATGATCATCAAATTGCTGGCCTTTGGCAGCGGAGGCACCGAATAGTGTACGTCCAGACAGCAACAAGTCCGGGCGTTGGTTGACAAAATTGGCATCGACCAGAAAATATTCCTGTTCAGCGCCGCAACTGGAATTAACGGGCGCAATATCGGTATGACCCAGAATGGACAAAAGTCTTTTGGCCGCTTTATTCATGGCTGCGTTGGCACGCAATAAGGGCGTTTTTTTTATCCAGCGCTTCACCCGTCCAAGACACAAATACCGTTGGAATACAAAGCGTGGCACCGTTATCGGTGGTCATGATATAAGCCGGACTGGTGACATCCCAAGCGGTATAGCCGCGCGCTTCAAAGGTGGAGCGAATACCGCCATTCGGGAAGGAAGAGCCATCCGGTTCGCCTTGCACCAGCACTTTGCCGCTAAATTCAGAGATGACAGAGCCGTCATTTTGTACGGAGATAAAGCTGTCGTGCTTTTCTGCCGTTGCATTGGTTAACGGATAAAAGACATGCGCATAATACAGGGCACCTTTGGATAGCGCCCAGTCTTTCATCGCCAAGGCCACTACATCGGCAATGGAAACATCAAGCTCTTCATTGGCTTCAATGGTTTTCTTGACGGATTTAAAAACGTCTTTAGGCAGACTTTCCTTCATCTTGCTTAACGTAAACACATCACTAGCCCATAAGCTACTCAGTGATTCCGGAGTTTTGGGAGGCATAGGTTGGCGATTGGTGATGTTTTGAACAGCCTGAACGCGGGTAGCATTTCCAGTCATTTTATTCCCCTGTGTGAGTTTGAGTGTGGTTAAATTATTAAACAGCAATAATCGAACCAACAGGTTAATTTAATTATCGGTACCGTTTAGGACTGGTAATGGCTTATAGGGTGAATGCTTACAAACAAATCAGCGTGATAAGATTGGGCATTTTCAGTGCAAAAAAACGGGATGTTAGTTCAAAGTGGTGCGGTTATTTTAATGACGGCTAATGGGCGCACTATTTAGGCTTATCGCGATCCCATGTCAGAGATTGACTATTTAACTTTAGGTATCCGATTTTCGGGTCTGTAACGGCTGTTTTCTTGAAGCAAAAAAATGCGCCGTCAGGCGCATTTTTTAAAAGATTACTGAAGTGGCAGGATTAGAAAGTAACGGTAAAATCGCTAGAGAATATAAATTGAGCTGTTTTTCCGTCGGCGAAAGGATTGGACGCGCCATTAGCTCTATCTACCCAGTCATAGCGGACGTTTGGACGCAAGTTTAGCCATTTGGTAGGTTTCCAGTTTAAACCCGCAGTGACTTCGTAATAACTGGCGGCAGTACAGGTACTGTTATTAGGCTGGCCGCCAATGGCGTAACTGTTTCCTGCCCCGTTAGTTGCTCCTGCAACACGTTGTGGTGAGCAAACCCGAAAACCGTTCTGATCTCTAAACCATTCAGCCCGCATACCTATCGACAAATTGTCTTTTAGGTCATAGTATAAATGCGAGTTAATGCCATACCATTGCGCATCAATGGCATTCGGAGTTCCTGTGGCAAAGTCGTAAGTGTTGTTGGCAAAACCGTGATCATGTTGCAGGATCAAGTGGGTTTTATCGGTAATATTGTGTTTTAGTACGATGCTGTACAGTGCAAAAGGGCTGCTGTTTTGTTCTGAGGTTCCGCCATAAGTACCGCTGATATTAGCTGAAGTGCCCTTGTCGGTGCTGGTCCAGGTTGTTCCAAATAGCCCGCCCCAGTTACCCAGTTGCTTGTTAAAGCCGCCATCCCAGCCGCCGGTAGCGCTGCCGGTGGTTACGCCACCCATAACAGACCAATTGGTATCGACGGCATAGTTGCCCATAACACCGGTATGCGTGAACGGTTCGCCGTATTGCATGGTGTAAGCATGGGTGTAGAAAAAGTTATCGGGGGCCGGCACCGTTTCATAGCCGATTGGGGTATAAAAATGACCCGCCTTAACATTCAGGCCATTGCCGATAGGGACATAACTTTCAGCATAAGCCTGAGGCAGTGCTATACCGTAAAAGCGATTACCCGCTGTGCCATTAAGATTAAGATCCCAATTGCTCCGGCTTTTTGCCTCGGCGGAATTGACATCCAATGCCGGAACACCATAAGCCTGGGTAAAAATTGCGTCAGTACCGTACATGAAATCGAAACGGCCGCCAAAATCCCACTTATCGCCTTCCGTCGCTACAGCGCGTTGCACAAACAGATTTAACTGATCCATCTGAAATTCGCTGGAGCGATCGCCAAAAGTAACCGGGCCATTAAAGCCGTTGGAAGGATCATTTGCATTGTAGGTAATACCCGCATTGGTCCAGCCGCCAATGACAATACCGTTGCTTTTTAAAAATTTGGTTTCATTTACATCGTATTTTGTTAGTGCGGCAACCGCGCCTTTGGTTTCAACGACGTCATATTGTTCGGCTTTTCCGTTAACATCCACATCGGTCATCTCTGGTGCGGCTTCTAAAGCATAAGCGTTAGAAGCACCTATAGTCATTGATAAAAGACC
The DNA here is from genome assembly GCA_037127995.1 of Methylococcaceae bacterium. GTDB lineage: Bacteria > Pseudomonadota > Gammaproteobacteria > Methylococcales > Methylomonadaceae > Methylobacter_C. The sequence goes on from JBAXXH010000019.1 coordinate 31,875, forward strand.
ACTCGCCGCCACGATAATCATCGGGTTTTTGCGTTTTGGTATACTTGTCATGTTAAGTCCTCTTGATTACAGTTTGGATAAAGGTGCCTTGTTGCCAAGTGACAACATAAAATAGTCCGGCATACAACACATTAAAAACAATATGCAGTTACTGTGCCATGTAATTATATGTTATTAAAACAATAGGTTATCTGTATTTGTTTAATCGTCTCTTTATTATTGCATTATTATAGTGCGCAGGAATTATTGTTTTGTCTTAAAAGTGTGCAATTTAATCCACTTTATTACTTTTTTGTCAAAGAGCAAATCAGGTAACTCCGCTTCTAGTATAGATATAATCGCTTATAGTAGGGCTGAGCCTTAATCATTGAGGTATTTCCCTGTTTTGGAATGATCGCACCAAAAGAGAACATTGAGGGGTACTTGTTTTTATTAGTGGCTAATTCATCAAAAAAAATGGTATCTTTACAACGTTTAGCATAAAACACTGATCCTATAATAACCAAGTCCAAGGAGACCATTCAGATGTCTGCAAAAAAAGTACTTAAAATGATTGAAGAAAACGACGTAAAATTCGTTGATTTTCGTTTTTGTGATACCCGTGGTAAAGAACAACACGTAACCTTTCCTGCCCATTCTATCGATGAAGATACCTTTGAAGAAGGTAACATGTTTGATGGTTCTTCAGTCGCCGGCTGGAAACACATCAATGAATCAGACATGATTTTAATGCCTGATCCATCGACAGCGGTTATGGACCCCTTCTTTGATGACAACACCTTAATCTTGCGTTGCGACATCATTGAGCCCAAAAATATGCAAGGTTACGAACGTGATCCACGTTCATTAGCCAAACGCGCAGAAGGCTATTTACAAGCAACCGGCATTGCAGATACTGCATTCTTCGGCCCTGAAAATGAATTCTTTATCTTTGATGATGTCCGTTGGGGCACTGACATGAGTGGTTCATTCTACAAAGTTGATTCAGAAGAGGCGGGCTGGAACTCGGAAAAAGTTTATCCTGATGGCAACACAGGTCATCGTCCGGGCGTTAAAGGCGGTTACTTTCCTGTGCCGCCGGTTGATTCATTTCAGGACATCCGTTCTGCAATGTGTTTAACGTTGGAAGAAATGGGCCAAGTTACTGAGGTTCATCATCACGAAGTTGCCACGGCCGGCCAATGTGAAATCGGCGTAAGATTTAACACACTGGTTAAAAAAGCGGATGAAGTATTGGAACTGAAATACGTAATTGCCAACATTGCTCACGCTTACGGCAAAACAGCGACCTTTATGCCCAAGCCTTTAGTCGGCGACAACGGCAGCGGTATGCATGTTCACCAATCACTCGCTAAAAACGGCGTTAACTTGTTCACCGGTGATTTATACGGCGGCTTGTCAGAAACCGCACTGTATTATATTGGCGGCATCATCAAGCACGCGAAAGCGCTTAATGCGTTCACCAATGCTTCAACCAACAGCTACAAGCGCCTGGTTCCCGGCTTTGAAGCGCCGGTTATGCTGGCTTACTCAGCACGTAACCGTTCAGCTTCCATTCGTATTCCTTTTGTTAACAATCCAAAAGGCCGTCGTATTGAAGTTCGTTTTCCTGACTCAACAGCAAACCCTTACTTGGCATTCTCTGCCATGTTGATGGCCGGTTTGGATGGTATTCAAAACAAAATTCATCCTGGCGATGCCATGGATAAAGACTTGTATGATTTACCTGCTGAAGAAGCCAACAACATTCCACAAGTTTGTCATTCATTTGACCAAGCCTTGGAAGAATTGGACAAGGATCGTGATTTTTTAAAGGCTGGCGGTGTTTTTACTGACGACGTAATTGACGGCTATATCAAGTTGAAAATGGAAGAAGTGACTCGTATCCGTATGAGTACGCATCCAGTTGAATATGATATGTACTACAGCCTGTAAGATGTAGGGCAGTTTCACATAGTCCCACGCAGTCCCACAACCCCGCAAGTCATAAGGCTTAGCGGGGTTTTTTATGCCCAGACGTTCCCACATGAAACCATCGAAACCTACGATTTATGCCCCCTGTTTTGACTAACGCGAAATTTATCCGGTAGAATGGCCGCTAATTTCAAAAAAACAGGGGGCAGTGATGGCGTTAACAGATACAGAAATCAAGAAGTTAAAACCCATTGGAAAGGACTACCAAAAAGCAGATAGCAGGGGGCTAGTTCTGGTTATTCGAGAAGCAGGGGGCAAGTTCTGGCGTTATGAATTTAGGCTTGATGGTAAAAAGTTTAAATATGGAATCGGTAACTATCCAGAGATCAGCCTAAGCAATGCCCGAAAAATTCACGAAGTAGCGAGACAGCTTGTCGAGCTTGGTAGACATCCCGCCTCGCTACTTGATAAGCCTAACGCGCTGCAAATGATTATTGATGGTTCCACTATTAAAGAGATCGAGAGCCAAGCCGCCACCATAAAAGAAAATGAATTAATTTTGGCAATGATGACGTTTGGTGAAGCCGCTGAAAAATATAAAACTGAATGGGTGGATGTTAAGTGGAAAAATCCAGACATCGGCTGGAGCCCCGTTAGATTGCACCTGTTACCCAAGCTGGCAGACCTGCCACTGGAATTAATAGACGTAACTCTTGTTAGAGAATTAATCTATGACATCCGAGAGCATAAAGGCGTAGCGACTGCATTAAACAGCCACGCATGGGCAGAGCGTATTTTTAGTTTTGCCGTGGAACATGATTATTGCAAAAGCAACCCAGCGGCTTTAATCAAGGCCGCGCGTGTTGGCAATCGAAATAAAAGAACCCGCTGGCTAACGACTCCAGAGATAAAGCGATATTTAACCGGCACCTATCAATCTAACGGTTACCGAGGCTACAAGTTGGCATTGCACCTGCTCTTAATGTTGGCGTTACGGAAAAATGAATTGTGTCAGGCTTCGTGGGATGAAATAGATTTTGAGAAAGGCGAAATGCTGATACCGGCTGGGCGCATGAAAACCAAAAAAGATCATTTGGTGATGTTACCCACGCAAGCAGTAGAAATGTTTCAAGAGTTGCAGCGGTTAGCCGGTGGCAGTCCTTGGGTGTTACCTATGCCTACAGACCCAAGTCGAGCCATGAATGGTAATAATATCAGTGCTACCCATGCCGCCGCGCTTACCTATGGAGATATTATTGATTACAACATTCACGACCACCGCCACACAGCATCCACGCATTTGAGAGAGCAGGGCCATTCACCCGAAGTGGTGGAAACTGCGTTGAGTCATGCAATACCTGGCATGGCCGGAACCTATTCACACGCCACCTATAAAACACAGCGTTTAGAAATGTTGCAATCATGGGCTAATTTTCTTGATACCGTAATGACTGAAAAAACAGTTATACAAGCTACTTTTAAAAAAGCAGTATAATTTTATACCTACACACAAGCGCACCTGATACTAACTAAGAGGCTACACCATGAGTGCTATAATTTTTGATACCCTACATTTCGCCAATAAGCTTAAGTCCGTAGGCTTTACGGATGAGCAGGCGCAAGTAATAACCGAGTTACAGCGCACCGCCACAGACAATACGCTGGAGCAAGCAAGGCATGATTATCACCTTGATGATGTTGCCACCAAGCGTGACCTGAAAGAAATGGAAACGGCACTAAAGCATGATTTAGAAAAGGTCGAAATCAAGATAGAGCTGTTAAGGGCAGATACAGGGCGCTTGATTGCCGAAAATAGAGCAGAATTGACCCGCTGGATTATTGGCGCTGGATTCCTGCAAACGACTTTGATTATCGGCGTACTGCTTAAAATCTCACATCTGATATAATAACCTTAACCGGATAGGCTTAGCGGCTTACAAGTTGGCTTCATTACCCAATTTCCGGTTATTCCTTTCGTAATGAATAATGCTTTAATGGAGTGTTGCTTGAGTACTTTACAAGAAAGCGCTGAATCTTTTATATCTCAGCAAAAAAAGTATGATGTTAGTGATCAAGAAATAAGCGTTTTAGTTGCTGAAATCACAGAAATTGCAAAATATGAAATTACCAAATCATTCCTAATATCTAATAATTACAAAGGTTATCAAGGTATTACCAGTAATACAGGTTACTTTTAGACAAGTCGGGTAATCGGCAGCGAGTGCGGTTAGGTTTAATATTTATATCAAGGGATTACAAGGGTTACAAGGGATTACAAAGGTTTTCAAGGTATTTTAAAGGTTTTTTGTTTGCACACTATTTTTAGTTTATTGTCAACATTAGGTGAATTTCAAAATCAACATACAATGCCTTAGCTATAAGCCTAAGCAATCCCGCTTAGGCGTAGACCTTAACAGGAATACAAATGGCTATAAGCAATTCAATCTTAACCCCCATCAATCCCTTATGCCGTAGACCCGTAGTCGAGCAGGCTATGGGAAAATCAAGATCAACTCTGTACAGAGAAATCCAAAAAGGTTTATTTACCAAGCCGGTCAATATTGGCGGTGAACGGGTAGCATGGCCTGCCAATGAGATTCAAGCCATCAATCAAGCGCGTATTGCTGGCAAGTCTGATGATGACATTAGGTTGCTGGTTATCGAGCTGGAAGCGGCCCGAGGTTTGCATTAATGAATCTCGTAATAGACGACACCACCAAACCAAGCCGTATCAATCGCAAGAAAAAAAGACGCTGGAAGATGTCCGATTTAATTAAATCAGGATTGACAGATTGGTGCATGGCGGCTATTCTTATCCCGCTGTTACCACATGTAACAGTCGGGATTTGCAGCCCGAGTACAGGCCATAAAAGGCCGCAATCAATAGCGGTTTTTTTATGCCCACCAAAAACACAGGCTGTTTTATGCCTGGTGTTATCTATTATGGCGGGATATTTTAGGCAGCCCCTTAAAAGGTTGGCCGGTTCCTGTACCGGTACTGCAAACCTGATTTATTCCGCCACCCGATGTTTTGCAGCATTGAATGGCGGTTATCCACTTTTTACAGGATGCCATCATGTCACAAAATAATTCTGCTCAAACCGAGCAACAAACCACCCAAGCCCCAAACCTTGACGAGTTAAACAAAGCTTTCGCCGAAGTCTCTTTTCAATGGAGCATGATTTTAACCCACGCCACCAACAACAAAGACACCGCAAACAGCCGCTTCAAGTGGTTGTCACAAGAGGCCGCAAACCTTGCAGCCGTTGCCATGCAGATTCACACCGTAGGCGAACAAAACCTTCAGGCATAAAAAAACCGACTTAATCACCACAATTAAGCCGGTTCTTTGCATTACATACCACCGCAAACCCAAAGCAATTATAGCGGATGGTGATGTAATTGCAACACCGGCAAGGACAGCCACAATGAACAATATTATAGAATCTTTTAAAACGGCCATGCTTGACGCTGGCATAACCCCGCCTGATGTAATTATTGCTGATGGCCGTCTACACCGCTTTAAGATTGACGGGAAACTTAACGGCGCTTATGTCCTTCATACGGACGGACGCGCCGCCGGTTATTTTGAGGACTACAAGCAAGGTATCAAGCAAAACTGGAAACTTGATGGCACTTTTGCACCGCTAACGGATGCCGAAAAAAAGGCTTTCGCTATCGAGCGTAAAAAACAAGCCTTGGCACGTGAAGCAGAAGAAAAAGCACGCCATGGAGCAGCAGTTAAAAAGGCCGGTTCCATCTGGGCTAAAGCAATCCCCGCAATCACTCATCCCTACCTCGTTAAAAAGCAGGTACAGGCACACACCACGTGCGTTCATGACGGCACGTTAGTCGTTCCCCTGTATGACGCAAGCGGTTTACTGGTAAGCCTGCAATTTATTAATGCTGATGGCAGTAAGCGCATGATGAAAGGCGGCAAAGCACAAGGATCATGCTGTTTTATTGGTTCAAGTCATGCCGTATTAACCCCCGCGATAGCATTTTAATTTGTGAAGGTTGGGCAACCGGCGCAAGTCTGTTTGAAGCAACCGGATACTTTACGATTGCCGCGTTTAGTGCCGGAAACTTAACCGCCGTGGCAATCCAGACCCGCAAGCAACACCCTGATAATGAGATTATTATTTGTGGTGATAATGATGTCAGTGGAGTAGGACAACAGGCTGCGCATGACGCGGCTTTAGCGTGTAATGGGCGTTATGTTATCCCACCGGAAACAGGGGATTTTAACGATTACCATACAGGCTTACAGGGAGCAGATCATGGCGAATAAACCAGTATTAGAGATCGTGGGATCAGCCAAAAAACCCACGGGCAAAAAAGGCACCGGCGGTGGAGCTGGCAGCGGATCGGGTAAGAGTGAAGCCGTATCGTTTGGCAATTACTCCACTAACAACGGCGTTTTCCATCGTATTAAATACGTCAAATCAGGTGGTGATAGTGATGGTCGTTTAGAGTTTTCCTTGTGTAACTTTGTATGTAAAATAACCAAGATTATTATTCAAGATGATGGACTGATTGACACCTCTTTTGTGCGTATAGAAGGCCGTAGAAATGACGGCTTGCTCTTACCCCTTGGTTGACGTTCCCATGAAAGAATTTATGAGTTCACGAAGTACCTGGGTAAGTGATGCGTGGGGATTAAAGCCTTATATAGAAACCGGTGCAACCGTTAGGGAAAACTTACGGGCAGCCATACAACTTTATTCAAGCCTTGATGGTGACGTACCCAGTAGCACAGTTTACAGATACACCGGCTGGAAAAAGCTAAATGATACCTGGCATTACTTAACCGGATCGGGAGCCATTACCGCCGCCGGTCGTGTTGAAAATATCGAGGTAGACTTAGGCACCGGCAACATGAAACGCTACCAACTACCCGCGCCCTTAACGGGTAATGAGTTGGTAACAGCGGCTAACAGTACTTTATTATTGCTTAAAGTCTGCCCAGAAAACCCGCATATCGGTTTAATCTTATTGGCAGCGGTAGCCCGCGCCCCCTTGGGTGAGTGTCAGCCCACAGATTTTGTTATCTGGCTGCAAGGGTTAACCGGTTCCAGAAAGTCAGAGCTTGCAGCCATAGCACTTTCTTTTTTTGGCGACTTTACCGCGCGTAGTTTTCCATCTAATTGGTCGGATTCAGTCGGGCAATGTGAAACTAAAGCCCACCGCTGCAAAGATAGTCTATTTGTGGTTGATGACTACAAGCCCAGCGTTAACCCCATTGAAGCCTCCAAGCTGAAAGCTATGGCCGAACGTTTTATACGTAACACGGGCAATCAAGCCGGGCGTGACGTGATGACCTCCACTAATTCACCCTATAACCGTTCAATGACCATATCCACCGCCGAAGATACGCCGCCTAGTCAATCGTTAGCGGGTAGGATGTTGATTATAGAAGTAAACCCTTCTGATGTTGATAACGCGGTATTGACCCAACTGCAAAACGCACGTAAAGACGGCTTGTTTACCGGCCTGATGTCCGCCTACCTGCAATTTTTAGCGGCGCGTATGGATAAATTAAAAAAAGAGTTTCCTGGCTATATTGAAGAATACCGCGCCTATGCCATTCGTAACAAAATAACCACCTCACACCCACGCGCCCCCGAGCTTTACAGCAACCTAAGCGCCGCCGTGGATGTATTCACCGATTTTTTAGAAACCATTGAAGGACTGGAAGAACCTAAACGATTAATGGATATTGTAGAAACTCAACTTACACAAGCCTTTAGTCAGCAAGGAGCCTACCAGACCGAACAAGACGAAACAGAAAAGTTTTTAAGCTTGTTACGCGCTGTTTTGTCTACAGGCCGTGGACATATAGCTTGTTACATTAATCAAAGCGCACCCAGCGAGCACCCTCACGTCTATGGATGGCGACGAGAGGGAGGTGATTTAATGCCAAAAGGTGAGTTAATTGGTTGGTATGGAAAAACCAATGGCCAGCCGGAAATATGGCTTAACCAAGAATCTATATTTAAGTGCGTTCAGCAATTCGCAAGGGATCAGGGTAGCCCGTTTTTAATATCAGCCGGTACTTTATGGCGGCGGTTGAATGAAAAAGGCCACCTTATCCAGATAGAACCAGACGAAAAGAGCGGACGGCCTCGCCTGACTGTAAAGAAAACAGTGGGAGGTATAGCGGGTAGGCGCGTGATGGTCTTCAGTCCCAACGTGATCGAATCAGAATCTTAAACAGGATCAAAATAATGCAGAATCTTAAACCAACTATACGCACCACGAAAGCAGCATTAAAAAAAACCACACCTTTTGATGTTGAAGTTATAAAAATGCTGGATTATTTAAACAAACACATAACCCATTGTGAGCATAACGGGCGTGCTATTAATCTTTTAGTGCTTACCAGTATTATTGATGTTATTTATCGGTTATTTGGGTGAGCTAGTTTTGAAAAAACATACCTTAGGAGATTTAAAAAGCTTAATTGAGAGTGAATTACAAGAGTAATGCTTATTTTTAGATAGACTATAGATTTATTGACCCAAAACAAAAAACCGGCTCATGTCGGTTTTTTTGTCTTTATCACCCGCGCCCCAACACATACGCCATTAAGTAGCTGTACAAGCGCCGCCGGTTGGATCAGTCTTTGTGCTTCATTCTGGAAACAATGCCGGTTTTTAAAAGCAAACAGCCCCACCAGAAAACAAAAAACTAACAGCCTATATATATATTTTCTTGGGGAGTTTGGGGAGATAGTAGTATAGCCCTTATATACCGTGGCTTTCATGCTCCCCAAATGGTTTTTATTTTTTGGGGAGTTCCCCAAAAAAATGGGGAGATGAAAACAATAAAAAAGCCGTTGGCAAGCCGTCAAAAACTGATATTTATGCCCATAAATCGCATAAAAACCCCAACTCCCCGTAAATTTATGGGGAGACTCCCCATTTTTAAGCCCTACATGGGGAGCACTCAAGCCACGCCCCATAAGGGCTAGAGGGGAATCTCCCCAAACTCCCCACGTTTTAAACACATACCCCCCTACAGTGTGAGTTATTTATAATAATTTGAACGGATAAACAAACAGGCTTTTAATGGAAAATAACCCGTAATTAACACTTTTTATTATGGCGCGTAAGGGTTCTAATTAAAGAAGCTGGACAGTGCCAACACATACCGATTTTAAAACCTGCTAAAACCTATGGTTTAGCCTTCTATCTGGATCGTCCTTCAATCAGCACCGGCCATTGCTTATCATCTGGATTAGTGTCAGCGCCTATGTTTACAAATCTCTAAACGCTATCCGCTTCCTTTGCGTTGCCCCCGTCTTTTGTGTGCCCGTGGCGTATTAAATAGAAAAAGCCCACCTGTAATAATGCAGCAAACAGCACCGGCACTTATAAATCTCTAAACGCCCACCCGTCCCTTTGCATCGCCCTAGCTAAATTTTTATTGGAAGTATTTTTGAAAATACAAAAAGCCACATAGAGCACACAGAACCAACTTGCATGGCCACCGGATCAAGGCAGTCAGAACCGGCTTGCTTGGTATCGACTGCCCACGGGATCAACATACAGTCAGAACCGGCTTGCCTACCCATTGGATCAACACGCAGCCGGATCAACATGCAGTCAGAACCGGCTTGCCTACCCAATGGATCAACACGCAGCCGGATCAACACGCAGTCAGAACCGGCTTGCCTACCCAATGGATCAACACGCAGCCGGATCAACATGCAGTCAGAACCGGCTTGCTTGGTATCG
>JBAXXH010000020.1:0-41109 GCA_037127995.1 Methylococcaceae bacterium
ATGTCCGGTGGTGTGGGAGGGATAACGGGCGCAATCCCGTTATCTCGACCCGATCGTACTTAATTAATTCAGGGATATTATAAGTTAAGCACAATACCACAGCAGGAGCGGGCCATGCCCGCTATATTTAAGCCGCAATGCTTGGTTTTAGCTTCTTCATCGCGGGCATGGCCCGCTCCCTGCAACACTTAACTTAATGGCAGTGACGCGCCAGAGACCTTGTCAATTTGAAGTACAAACCCAGGTTTGTACTCCGGCCTTTATATTGAAATCGATCATTTAAGATAATGTGGTCGGATCCTGGGCGGAATATTTTTGCGAGCGATCTTAGTCGATACTGACCCATTCTTCCAGTGCAGCGATGATGCTTTTTGCTTGATCTTTACTGGATATGTTAAATTTTGATTTTTGTTGATATTCACCGTTGCGTTTTTGATAACGACGAATGGTATATTTATCAGGGCCGTATTCTTCTTTAGCACGATTCCAGTCTTGATAACGGTACATAACGGTAGCCCATGCGCCTTTAGTCAGTACTTTTTTATCCAGTTCTTTAACGGTCTCTATGCCGCCATCTTCATACGTTACCGTTAATTCATCTACAGTTTCAGCCATTTTATTCTCAAATAATCAATGTTTGGTTAGGGGCTTATCGTAACGACCCAAGGCGTAAAAAACGCAGGTCTGTTACTGTTTCACAAGTGACTGGAAGTCAGTCTGTGGGGCACAATTTTCTTCTTAAATTTAATAACAACGCCTAAAATCACTTGCCAAAAAACTGTCCAAATGCCCGACTGCCTTTGCCGGTTTTAATGGTATCAATCACTTTCAAGGTTTTGGCATCGATAATCGACACGGTATTATCAAACCAATTAGCGACATACACATGCCGATCATCGGGATGCGTATTAATACCTTCGGGTTTGTTGCCCACTTCAATCAGCGCCGTTTCTTTTAAGGTTGCGGTATCAATGACCGACACAGATCCATCGTCCTGATTGGTCACCAATAAACGACTGTCATTAAGCGCCAGTGCACAGGCATAAGGCAGCGTATTAACTTTTACGGTAGCGATAGGCAGCATACGCCTGGTTTCCAATACCGTTACATTATCACTTTGGACATTGGCGATATAAATGCGCTCGCCTCTGGCATCAATGGTCAGTCCAAAAGGATGTGAGCCAACCAGCGCGGTCTTGTTAAGCGTCAGAGTATTGAGATCAATTTTGGATACTGAATCACTCAGCCGATTGGCAACATAGAGCCAGCGATTATCAGGACTGACCACCAAGCCCGATGGCGATTCGCCGACAGGAATGGTTTTAATAACCTTTAAACTTTCAGCATCAATAACATCGACGTTGTTATTGTACCAATCTGCCACAAAAATGCGCTTGCCATCAGCGCCTACAGTAATGCCCAAGGCACCGTCACTGACCGCCACCTTGGCAATAACTTCGCGTTTTTTTACATCGATAACGGCAAAGCCTTTGGCTTCCGGCGTACTGACATAAACTTTATCACCCGCCGGAGCAACCGCAACACCAGCCGGTTTGCCATACACGCGAACGGTATCAACCACCTTGCCCTGCCCGGTATCAATAATTGAAATACTGTCATCCAATTGATTGCTGATATAAGCAAAAGGCGCGGCGGCCAAGGGTGCCGTAAAAAAAGTTGCAGCGATGACTATCGCTACAACGTGGCATTTCATAAAAAACACCTGTTTAAGCCTTACTTTTCAGCTAAGGATTTCAGGCTGATTAAACCGGTTTTTATTACAGCGCCTACGGCTGCATTAGCCGTTTCTTCATTCATTTCTGCCGGTGGATTGTTGTTGGTGTAAGCACGGTAATAACCGGCCGTCCAGGAAACGACAGAAGTATCGCCTTTAGCTTCTACTTCAATACTGGCTGAGTAGTTGTCTACCGGCAGTGCAGGCACTTTTTCTTCAACACCGGCATGAGTAATTGTTTTTGCAGTACTCATATCGATAATTTTGTAAGCATAAGACATTTTTGCCTCATCATACTTTTTCAGTTCTTCAGTGATGGTACCGCCATCTTTTAAGGTCAGAACGCGTGTTGCGCCTTTTTTGTTGCCACCCTCAACACTTGTGCTGCCAACAGCGGGAAGCCAGGACATATCACCAAAATCTTTAATAAGTGCCCAGACTTTGTCAGCAGGCGCATTGATAGTGATTTGCTCTTCGGTTTTTTGACGCACAGGACCGTGTGCATGGGTAGTCGCCGTAAACAAGAACAGGATAGCTGACGCAATTAACGTAATTTTCTTCATAATAACTCCAAAACGTGAACATAAATACCAAGCGAGGCATTATATGATAACTAGGTACTGCAAGCACCAGTTGTCATATTTAAATTGTAATATTAAATAGGGCCAAGTTATTTTTGACGCTTAATCAATCTCCCTGACATCCAAAAGCAACCGCTGGAAACAAGAAAAAGCAGTTGATTTTCGAAAGCTAAAAGGAGATTGTCACGTTTTTTAACACTCAAGTCATTTAGCCTTTATTGACAACGGGCTGGTGAGCTGATATTTTTCCAATTGGCACTCAGTGTAATGGAGTGCTAATTTTTGCTTTATTATGAGGTGTATGTGCGTAAGGGTACCCGTAATTTAAATGAGCGTTCGTTGCAGTTATTAAAAACGTTAGTTGAACGTTATATCAGTGATGGTCAGCCGGTAGGTTCCCGTGTGTTGTCAACCGATTCGGCGCTAAACTTAAGTCCGGCGACCATTCGCAATGTGATGGCGGATTTGGAAGAGCTGGGACTGATTCATTCACCGCATACGTCAGCGGGGCGCGTACCGACAGTCAGTGGCTATCGCTTGTTTGTCGACAGCTTGTTAACGGTCAAGCCGTTGGATACAAAAGAGGTGGCGAGGCTATACCATGGCTTGTCGGAAAATGAAGACGCCGGCACCATGATCGGGGTTGCGTCAAGATTGATTGCCGATCTCACCAAAATGGCCGGCGTAGTCACGCTACCCAGAAAAGAACTGGTTTGCTTGCGACATATTGAATTTTTGCCTTTATCACATAAGCGCGTACTGGTTATTTTTGTTACCAACGAACAGGAAGTTCATAACAAAGTGATTCATACCGACAAAGTATTTGATGCTTCTGAATTGCAACAGGCGGGCGCGTATCTTAATTCAATTTATTGCGGTCATAGTCTAACCGCAGTGCGAGCTGCCGTTTTAAAAGAGTTGCAAACGGATCAGGAACGCATGAATCAGGCGATGCTGGATGCGATAAAGATGGCGCAATTGACGTTTGAATCGGGTGACGAGAAAGATGATTATGTGCTGGCGGGGGAAACCAATTTAATGGGTTTTTCCGAGTTGTCAGACCGGAATCATTTAAAAAAGCTGTTTGAAGCATTTAGTCAAAAGCAGGATGTGATTCATTTGCTGGACCAATCCATGAAAGCCGAAGGTGTGCAGATTTTTATCGGCGAAGAATCCGGTTATCAGGCCTTTGACCATTGCAGCCTAGTTACGTCTTCTTATTCGGTTAATGACGAAGTAGTCGGTGTGCTCGGCGTTATCGGGCCAACGCGCATGGCTTACGAAAAAATTATTCCGTTTATCGATGTGACAGCAAAATTATTAGGTGCAGCCTTGAATCCAAAAACATAGACCCCATGATAAGTAACAATATTTATTTGTGCATTTAAGCGCGTTACCACAACTAGAGTTAAGGAACAAAAAAGATGAGTATTGATCAGGAAACACCTGAATCGCAGGTTGATAGTGCTGTTGAATCCGGAGCTGAAACTGAAACAGTCAATGAAGAGCTGCCACACACTGAAGTGGGTGAGCATGAATATACCATTGAAGAGCTGAAACAAGAACTGGAAGAAGCCAAACAAAAAGCGCATGAGTTTTGGGATAAAGCCGTTCGCACCCAGGCGGAAATGGAAAACCTGAGAAGAAGAACTCAAAAGGATCTGGAAGATGCCCATAAATTTGCCTTAACCAGTTTTGGCAAAGCCTTACTGCCCGTATTTGACAGCCTGGTTTTGGGCTTGCAAGCGGCAACCGGCGATAGCGAGGACGTAAAAAAATTCAGGGAAGGCAGTGACTTAACGATTAAACAGTTTGAAGCCTTGTTTGAAAAATTTAACATCGTTGCCATTGATCCTTTGGGACAACCTTTTAACGCAGAACACCATCAAGCGATGATGATGCAAGAAGTAGAGGGTGCCGAACCCAATACCGTCGTTAACGTGTTTCAAAAAGGTTATGTCCTGAATGGACGTTTACTAAGACCCGCGATGGTCGTGGTAGCAAAAGCCGCAGAAAAACCGTCAGAAGATAATGCGCAGGCTTGAACACCATAAAACAGCCCCCATATCGACCCTAACTTTTACATTTTTTATACAAATTCAGTCTGGAGCATTCAATGGCTAAAATAATTGGCATAGATTTAGGAACAACCAACTCGTGTGTTGCGGTGTTGGAAAACGGCGTAGCAAAAGTAATTGAAAACAGTGAAGGTGCGCGTACTACGCCTTCCATTATTGCTTTTAGCAGTGATGATGAAGTGTTGGTAGGCCAGTCGGCAAAACGCCAAGCGGTTACCAATCCAAAAAACACCCTGTTTGCCATTAAACGTTTGATCGGTCGTCGCTTTAAAGATGATGTCGTACAAAAAGACATCAAAATGGTACCTTATTCAATCGTCGAAGCAGAAAACGGCGATGCATGGGTAGAAGTGCATGGCAAAAAAATGGCCTCGCCAGAAATTTCAGCCCGCATTTTGATGAAATTAAAAAAAGACGCAGAAGCCTATTTAGGCGAAGCAGTAACCGAAGCGGTTATTACTGTTCCTGCTTATTTTAATGACTCTCAACGTCAGGCAACTAAAGATGCCGGTCGTATTGCCGGTTTGGAAGTCAGACGTATCATTAATGAGCCCACTGCTTCTGCATTGGCATTTGGTATGGACAAGCCTAAAGGCGATACCAAAATTGCCGTTTATGACTTGGGTGGCGGTACTTTTGATATTTCCATCATTGAAATCGCTGAAATTGATGGCGAACATCAATTTGAAGTATTATCAACCAATGGTGACACTTTCCTGGGTGGCGAAGATTTTGACTCAAGAGTTATTGAGTTTCTTGCCGCCGAGTTTAAAAAAGAAAGCGGCGTAGATGTACACAACGATCCCTTGGCGCTGCAACGTTTAAAAGAAGCGGCAGAAAAAGCCAAGATCGAATTGTCTTCAAGCCAACAAACCGATGTTAACTTGCCTTACATTACTGCGGATGCCTCCGGCCCCAAGCATTTAAATGTCAAGTTGACTCGCGCCAAGCTGGAATCATTGGTTGAAGAGCTGATTAACCGGACTAAAGGCCCTTGTGAAATGGCGCTTAAAGACGCCGGTCTTAAAGCCTCGGAAATCAATGATGTGATTTTGGTGGGCGGTCAAACCCGTATGCCGAAAGTGCAGGAAATGGTTAAAAGCATTTTCGGTCAAGAACCCCGTAAAGACGTTAATCCAGATGAAGCCGTTGCTTTGGGCGCTGCGATTCAAGCCGGTGTTTTGGCGGGTGATGTTAAAGACGTGTTGTTACTGGATGTAATCCCCTTGTCTCTGGGTATAGAAACAATGGGTGGCATCATGACCAAGTTGATTGAAAAAAACACCACTATTCCAACCAATGCGGCACAGGTGTTTTCTACGGCCGATGACAATCAAACCGCCGTCACCATTCATGTCTTGCAAGGTGAGCGTGAAAAGGCGGCGGCCAATAAATCACTGGGGCGTTTTGATTTGGCGGATATTCCACCGGCATCACGTGGCGTTCCACAAATTGAAGTGTCTTTTGATATTGATGCCAACGGTATTTTAAACGTATCGGCTAAAGACAAAGCAACCGGTAAAAAACAATCGATTGTTATTAAAGCCTCCAGTGGTTTATCGGAAGATGAAGTCGATCGCATGATTAAAGATGCTGAAGCTCATGCTGATGAAGATCGCAAGTTGACTGAATTAGTCCATGCCCGCAACCATGCGGATGGAATGATTCATGCCACCGAAAAATCTTTAAAAGAATTGGCTGACCAAGTTGGTGCCGAGGAAAAAACCGGTATTGAACATGCCATTGAAGCACTGAAAGAAGCGGTTAAAGGTGATGATAAAGACGCCATTGAAGCTAAAACCAATGACTTAACCGAATTATCAGGTAAACTGGCTGAACGCGTTTATGCACAAAAAGCAGGCGCTGAAGGCGGCGAAGCCCATCATGATAGCGGTTCATCACATCATCACGAAGCCGATGACAGCGTGGTTGATGCTGAATTTGAAGAAGTCAAAAAAGACTAAAACAAACCGGCAGCATTAATTCTCCTGATTTTTTAACGGTGAATTGAACTAAAAAGCAGGTTGGGATGGAGATATTCATCTCAATCTGCTTTTTACATGAAGCATCAGGGAAAGATGCTTGTTTATGGCTCTACCTAACAGATCGAGTAGCTTACCCATAATAAAAAAGAGGCTAAAATGCTAACCTATCAAGCAACTAACGAAATAGTCAACTTAACGTTTTCCAAAGAATTTTTAAGTGTTCCTGAACTGGTTAGATTGATTGAAACTTTACGAATTAAAGAGTTGATTTCCAAAAGCCAAGTGACTCAAGACGATATAATGAACCTTGATGAAGAACTTAAAGCTAATTGGTGGAATGAAAACAAAGATCGATTCCTTGCAAAAATCGAATGAAGCCTATTATTGTTGATACAAATATTATCTTTTCGGCATTGGTAAACAAAAACTCAAAAATATCATCATTTTTATTAAGCCCAAGTCATCCACTTGTTATGCCTAAATATGGATTTGTAGAACTTTTTAAGCATAAGGAAAAAATCAGTAGAGTTAGCAAACATTCAAGCGATGAAATTTTGGAAATGCTTTATGAGCTTATCAGGCGAATTGACTTTTTTGATGAAAACTCTATTTCAGCGGATGCACTGCAAAAATCATGGTTGCTGGTAAAAGATGTAGATCCAAAAGATATGCTGTTTGTCGCACTAACTATTGAAATGAACGGACTACTTTGGACTGGTGATGTAAAATTACGAACCGGCCTTAAATCCAAAGGCTTTGATTTATTTTTCGAATAACAAATCGTCAGTCACCCACTTTTATATGGCGACGATACAAAATATTAAACATAAAACCATTCCGCGCTTTCTTAGTGCGCGGTTTCTAATAACCTCGCAGCAATGCTTTATCTCCTGAGCACCCCTTTAGGAGCGGATTGAAACATGGCCACAAAAGAAGATTTTTACAAACTGCTCAACGTTGATAGAAATGCCAGCGATGCAGAGATCAAGAAAAGCTATCGCAGTATGGCGATGAAGTTTCATCCTGACAGGAACGCTGACAATCCGGAAGCGGCCGAAGTTAAATTCAAGCAAATTAAAGAAGCTTACGAAATTTTGTCAGATCCCAAAAAACGTTCAGCTTATGACCAGTTTGGTCATGCCGGCGTTGATCCGTCCATGGGCGGAGGGCGTTCTGGTGCCGAAGGTTTTGGTGATATTTTTGGCGATGTCTTTGGCGATATTTTTGGAGGCGGCGGACGCCAACGTGGCAGCGCCCAACGTGGCTCTGACTTACGTTATAATCTGGAAGTAAGCCTGGAAGAAGCGGTTGCCGGAACAGAAACCAAAATTCGTATTCCCGTACTGGTCGGTTGTGGTGAATGTAATGGATCAGGTGCCAAAAAAGGTTCAAGTCCGATTATCTGCACTACCTGCCATGGTCATGGCCAAGTACGTATGCAACAAGGTTTCTTTTCTGTGCAACAGGCTTGTCCTACGTGCCGTGGAACCGGCAAGCAAATTAAAGACCCCTGTGGCAAATGTAATGGTCAAGGGCGCGTTCAGGAAACCAAAACCTTGTCGGCCAAAATCCCTGCGGGTGTCGATACCGGTGATCGTATACGCCTGAGTGGAGAAGGCGAAGCCGGAGAACGTGGTGCCCCGTCCGGTGATCTTTATATTGAGATCCGGGTAAAAGAACATGACATTTTTACACGTGATGGTGCCAATTTATATTGTGAAGTGCCCATCAATTTTACGACTGCCTGTTTAGGTGATGTCATACAAGTACCTACCTTGGATGGTGAAGTAAAACTGACTATTCCGCCTGAAACACAAACCGGAAAATCATTCAGATTACGCGGCAAAGGTGTTAAACAGGTTAGAGGCGGTCCGGTAGGTGATTTATTGTGCAAAGTAAAAATTGAAACACCTGTGCAACTGACCAAAGAACAAAAAGCACTGATTGAAAAATTGGGCGAATCGTTGTCAAGTGGGGGTAAACAGCACAGTCCCCAGGAACATTCCTGGATTGACGGTGTAAAAACCTTTTTTGACAAACTGACAGGATAAAGCATGATACGTATTGCGGTAGTCGGTGCATCCGGTCGAATGGGGCACTGCTTGATCAAGGCGGCGGTGCTGACTGATAAAACAGCGCTCGTCGTTGCAGCTTCACGTCCCGGTAGTGATGCAATAGGCAAAGATGCCGGTGAATTGGCAGGCATTGAAACACTGGGCATTAAAGTCGTTGCTGATTTAGCGTCAGTGCTTGATCAATTTGATGTGCTCATTGATTTTACCCGTCCCGATGCGTCAATGGCTTTTATAGAAACCTGTCGGAAAGCCGGTAAAAAAATTATTATAGGCACCACTGGCTACAGCGATGCGCAAAAGGCGGTAATTGCCGAGGCCGCTAAAGACGTGGCGATAGTGCTTGCACCCAATATGAGTGTAGGCGTCAATTTAGCGCTAAAATTGCTGGAAATGACCGCTAAAGTCATGGGCGACTATACCGACATTGAAATCATTGAAGCGCATCACCGGCACAAAGTCGATGCACCATCAGGCACCGCATTACGTATGGGTGAAGTGATTGCCGATGCCTTGGGGCAGGATTTAAAAGACTGCGCTATTTATGGCCGCGAAGGTATTACCGGCGAACGGGACAGAAAAACCATTGGTTTTTCAACCATTCGCGCCGGTGATATCGTCGGTGAACATACGGTGATGTTTGCAGATGAAGGTGAACGCGTGGAAATTACCCATAAAGCCACCAGTCGTATGACTTTTGCCAACGGTGCGATTAGGGCTGCGGTCTGGTTGAAAGACAAACCCAACGGACTTTTCGATATGCAGGATGTTTTAGGGCTTTCATAAAAAGCCTTTAAGGCAATACGCAGAAAACACCTCCCGTAATCAGCCTAGTTCCCACGCTCCAGCGTGGGAATTCATCCGGCAACGCTCCAGCGTTGCGTGACGCAGGAGCGTCACTGGCGACATTCCCACGCTCCGGCGTGGGAACGATAGGGTGGTGGTTATTTATTGCGAGTTACCTTAATACCATAAAAAACCTCGTTTGGATTTTTCCAAACGAGGTTTTTTTTTGCCTTTTTTGTACCCACAGCAACACCTATTCAACAGTGAGTAAACAGGGTTGGTGCAACTAATTGCCCTTGCACATCATCAAGTTTCACGACACCGACACAAGCGCCCAACTCAATGATTTTATAGCTATTATAAAAATAATTAAAATCAATAAGCCTCTTGCCAGCCCCCTCGCAAGCTTAGCCAAATACTTTTTTATCACTCTGCATCCAGCCACCTTTATCACTAAATAAGATATATATATCAAAATACATCATTAAATGTCTTAGATTTTCTAAGATATAGTGAGCTCAAATTTAAACACTTGGAACATAAACAACTCGTTCATCTTTAACAGTAATGATTTGTAGGGAGCACTATATGACATCTGAAACAAGAAAAAACAATCACGCACAACTAGCACCCGAAATCGCAGACCAGATTGTCTCTGCTCTGCAAGGAATACGGTTTGGGTCGATTGAAATTGTCATACACGACGGCAAGGTTGTACAAATCGAACGTAAAGAAAAGATACGCTTTGACGCAAGATAGCTATTCAAATAAGTAACTCCACTCTACCGTAAAAACGGCGAAAAAATATTATCTTAAAATGATGGCAAGCTGACCGGATGACCGGAACTAAAGATCAAAAGGAAAAAAATATGAGCAACTTTCGACGCACCGCGCTAGCCAGCGTAATCAATATCGCTTTTTTGGGCGCTACCGATGTGCAAGCCGCCGACACCGAAACCCTGGAAAGACGCATTCGCGAACTGGAAAGCCGTTTAACAAAAATGGATCAACTGGAAGCCCGCTTGGAAAAACTGGATAAAGCCGGCCTGTTATCCGCCCAACCAACGGCTCCTGCCGCTTCAGCCCCATCACCAGAAGTAATCAAACTGACCCGTAAAGTAAACACACTCGAACGCAAATTGGAAGTGCAGGATGAAGTGACTACCGGTGCATTGCAAAAACTGCCCGTATTCGAGGCCGGTGCGGATGGCTTCAAGATTTCTTCTTCAGACAAAAAACATCAGTTGCGCATAGGAGCAACCATTCAAACAGATTATCGTAATTTTCTTGGTGATAATTCAGCTGCGTGGACACCTTCAAATGCAACAGCTGCAGTAACTAACGGATCTTCAACTAATGGCTGGTATAACGGTGCCGGGCCAGACTCTATTTTCCTTAGACAAGCGCGTATTATTTTAGAAGGATATGTTTTTAAAGATATTTATTTTAAAATCATGCCTGACTTTGCCCAGACCACTTCCGGCAACTATTTGCCGGATGCTTACATCGATTACGCCTATGCGCCTCAGGCCAGCTTGTTAGTCGGTAAATATAAGCCTTCAATCGGTCTTGAGCGTTTACAAAGCGACACCAATACCGTCTTCCTGGAACGCGCCTTCCCTACCAATTTGGCACCTAATCGGGATATGGGCTTACAAATTCATGGCGGTTTCGCCATGCCAGGTTATAAAGCAGAGACAGCTCCCGGCCCCATCGATTCAAAGAATGCCTTTACCTATCAAGTGGGTATTACCGACGGTACTGGAGACAGTGGTAATGCTTATGGGTATGGCGCTCCAACCAATAACAATTCGTCAACCGCATTTGCCAACAACAAGGAATTTGACGGTCGTCTATTTGCGCAACCCTTTCAACATTCCGGTTACGCCTGGCTGGAAGGCTTTGGAGTTGGTGTGTCAGGGTCTTTCTCCAATCCTGATCACCAGGCTATTCAAGCGCAAAAAACACCTTTGGGTCAGTCTCAGTTCATTGATTATTATTCGCTGAAAACACAAGTCCAAGGAGGCACAACGGCAGGAAGAACTATTACAGCTGATGGCAACTCCAACCGCATTTACCCGCAGGCATACTGGTATAAAGGCCCCTTTGGTCTTATGGGTGAATATGTTGCTTCAACACAAAGGCTAAGTGCAAGCGGCACAGCAACCTTACCAGCATACAGTGGGGTAAACAACATTACTCAGACTAATAAAGCGGCTCAAGTTCAGGTTTCTTATGTGGTCACCGGTGAAGATAATACCTTTGAAGGCATAAAACCCATGCGTAATTTTGACCCGTTGAAAGGCAGTTGGGGTGCCTTGCAGCTCGCAGCTCGCTGGAGCGAGTTGACTGTTGATAGCAGTACCTTCCTACTTCTTGATCCAACCAAGACTGCCAGCAAAGCGACCGCTTTTACCGTAGGCGCTAACTGGTTCCTTAACAAAAATGCGCTCATCCGGTTTGATTTCGAAAATGTATCTTTTACTGGTGGTGCCGGAACAACAACACCACCAACTGGAGGTGGAGCCAACACCGTTTACCATGTAACCAACCGCCCTGGTGAACAAGTTCTTTCAACCCGTTTTCAATTAGCATTTTAATAAACCAACCTAACCCAAGAAGTATTTCTTATGAAAAATAACTTTTTTAATATTGTCTTCGCCGCAGTACTGGCCATTCTGGCAGTAGGCAACGCACACGCAGCCGAAGTAAAACTGCTTAACGTGTCCTACGATCCGACCCGTGAACTGTATAAAGAATTTAACCCTGAGTTTGCCAAATACTGGAAAGCCAAGACGGGCGATGACGTAACCGTTAATCAATCCCACGCGGGTTCTGGTAAACAGGCGCGTGCCGTGCTGGAAGGTCTGGAAGCCGATGTGGTAACCTTGGCGCTAGGCTATGACGTTGATCAGCTTTACCAAAAGCGCAAACTCATTCCTGAAAACTGGCAAAGTTTGCTGCCTAATAACAGCTCGCCTTATACCTCCACAATTGTATTGCTGGTACGTAAAGGCAATCCGCTGGGTATTAAGGATTGGAATGACATCGTTAAACCGGGCGTCAGCATTGTCACACCCAATCCAAAAACCTCTGGCGGCGCACGTTGGAACTATTTGGCGGCCTGGTCTTATGCGCTAAAACATAACAATAACGATGAAGCGGCGGCTAAAGATTTTGTGTCCAAATTATATAAAAATGCGGCCGTATTGGATACCGGCGCACGCGGTTCGACAACCACTTTTATCGAACGCGAAATTGGCGATGTCTTGATTGCCTGGGAAAATGAAGCTTATTTGGCCTTAAAGGAATTCGGAGCGGACAAGTTTGAAATTATCACCCCTTCATTAAGTATTTTGGCAGAGCCACCGGTCGCCGTTGTTGAAGATATAGCACGCAAACACGGCACTACTGAAGTCGCGATGGAATACCTAAAATATCTGTACAGCAAAGAAGGTCAGGAAATTATAGGCAAAAACTTTTACCGCCCGACTGATCCGGAAATAGCTGAAAAATACGCCAAACAATTTCAGCCCTTGGAGTTGGTTAAAATCGACGCCTTTGGTGGTTGGGATGCGGCACAGAAAAAACATTTTTCTGATGACGGTGTGTTTGACCAAATCTACGGACCGGGTAAATAAGCCCCCCGTTATCGTTAGCTTGTAAAAATTGTAAGTATTCATCTCCCCCTTTGAAAAAGAGGGAACTAAGGTAACTCGCAATAAATACCACCACCCTATCGTTCCACGCTCCGGCGTGGGAATGCCGCCAGTGACGCTCCCGCGTCACGCAACGCTGGAGCGTTGCCGGATGAATTCCCACGCCGGAGCGTGGGAACCAGGCTGATTCTGGGAGTTATTTTCTGCATACTAACCTAAATAATTACTAAAAATTCAGGGTGGGCAAAATGCGAAAGCAGTTTGCCCGCCCTGTCTGTTTTTTGCTAAAGTGCTCCAGCCATAAAAAAGAGACGCTATCAAAAACCAGTCCTGTCAGATTTTTTTAAAATGGGAACCATTATGCTTACTAAACCTTTAAATACGCCACTTATTCACCGCTCGTTTTATCTGCTGGGTTTGCTGTCGCTCTGTTTGGCAGGTCCGGTCAGTGCTAAAGGCTACGCAATACTCAATGTCTCTTATGATGTTTCTCGAGAGTTATATAAAGATGTTAACGCGGCATTCACCGGGCAATGGCTAAAACAAACCGGCGATCAAGTGACAATCCAGCAGTCACACGATGGTTCCACCAAACAGGCTGCCGCTGTCATAGCCGGTCTGGAAGCGGACGTTGTGACCATGAACCAGGAACCGGATATCGACAAGATTGCATCCAAGGGTTTGATCCGTAAAGACTGGCGCACCCGTTTTCCCAATAACAGCGCACCCTACACCTCAACCACGGTATTTTTGGTACGCAAAGGCAACCCCAAAAACATTAAGGACTGGGACGACTTGGTTAAAGGCGATAATGTAGTTATCCTGTCCAATCCTAAAACGTCGGGCAATGCCCGTTACAGCTATTTGGCGGCATGGGGTTATGCCTTGCGCAAATCAGGCGGCAGTGCAGACAAGGCGCGGGAATTCGTCACTCAACTTTTCAAGCATGTGCCGGTTTTAAATACCGGAGGACGTGCTGCAACCAATACTTTTATTCAAAACAATACGGGCGATGCATTGCTGACCTTCGAAAACGAAGCGTTCCTGATTGCAAAGGATTTGGGTGCGGATAAATTTGATGTCGTTATCCCCTCAACCAGCATAGAAGCGGATCATCCGGTTGCCGTTATTGATCCGGTTGTTGATAAAAAAGGCACCCGAAAAATTGCCGAAGCTTATCTTGGCTTTCTCTGGACGGATGCCGGTCAGGAGATAATTGCCAAACATCATTATCGTCCGCGCAATCCTGAAATTCTTGCCCGTCACGCCGATCAATTCGCTCACTTGGAGCTGTTTTCAATTAACGATATCATTCCTGGCGGCTGGCCTGAGGCACAACAGATTCATTTTTCCGATGGCGGGCTATTCGATCAAATTTATACCCCGTAATGAGACAACCATCCCGCCAATCAATTTGACCTTTTTCAACTAACAATAGGCGCTTATGTCTTGATGAGCAGAGAAAACAGCTCTCAAGTCAATGACACCAAGATGGCATGGGGCGATGAGAATCGCCCCTGCAGGAATTAATTTTTTGAGAACAACAATGAAAACAAGATTATCTATTGTCGGTCAGGCGACATCGCCACTGACACAATGTACTCAATCAACAATGGAGATAGGTAATGTCACAACGTAGTATTATGCCGGGATTTCGCCCGTCCCTTGGCTTTACCGTGATTTATTTAAGCCTGGTGGTTTTAATCCCGCTAAGCACGCTGGTGTTTAAAAGTTTCGAGCTAAACTGGCATGATTATGTCGGAATCATCACCAACAAGCGCGTGTTATCCTCGTTTCGGGTGAGTTTTTCCACGGCACTGGTAGCCGCTTTAATCGCCAGTTTCTTTGGCTTTATTACCGCCTGGGTATTGGTGCGTTATTCTTTTATCGGCAAACGTTTTTTTCATGCCTTAATCGACTTCCCCTTTGCCCTGCCGACAGCTGTTGCGGGTATTGTGTTAGCCACTATTTTTCAGCCCAGCGGTTTTCTGGGTAAATTACTGATTGATACATTTGGCGTGCAAGTGGCCTTTAAACCACTGGGTATTGTGATGGCGCTGATCTTTATCAGCATTCCGTTTGTAGTACGCACCGTTGAACCGGTCTTGCTGGAATTTGAATCCAACATGGAAGAAGCGGCATCCAGTCTGGGTGCAACGCGTCTGCAAGTCTTTTGCAAAATTATTTTTCCGAATGTGTTCCCTGCCTTGCTGACCGGTTTTGCCCTGGCTTTTGCCAGGGGCGTGGGTGAGTACGGTTCAGTCATCTTTATTGCCGGCAACATACCTTACATATCAGAAATTGTCCCGCTATTGATTGTTACCAAACTGGAACAATATGACGAAGTGGGCGCGACAGCCATTGCCTTGACCATGCTGGTTATTTCTTTCGTGCTGCTGTTATTGATTAATGTGCTGCAACTCTGGGTGCGTAAGCGCTCTGGACAACTTTAAGGAGACTACGGACATGAATGCCATACCTCAACCCATAAACCCCGCCAAATTGGTTGCGCGTCAACAAGTAGCCCTGCAAGATGCTGACTGGGTCAGATGGAGCTTGATTGCAATCGCAGTCAGTTTTATCAGTTTGTTTATATGCTTGCCTTTAGGTCTGGTTATTTTTCAGGCCTTTTCCAAAGGTGTCGTCGCTTATTGGTCGGCCTTATCTCAAGCCGATACGCTGGCGGCTATCAACCTGACCTTATTAACCGCCTTGGTCACCGTACCTTTAAATACCGTATTTGGGGTTGCCGCCGCTTGGGCAATTACCCGTTTCGATTTTAAAGGCAAAAGCCTGTTGACCACATTGATCGACTTGCCGTTTTCAGTATCCCCGGTTATTTCAGGACTGATTTTTGTCCTGCTGTTCGGTGCTGAAGGCTGGTTTGGCGAATGGCTGATGGCTCATGACGTAAAAATTATTTTTGCGGTTCCGGGGATTATTCTGGCTACTTTATTTATCACTTTTCCTTTCGTCGCGCGGCAATTAATTCCCCTGATGCAGGAAATGGGCACTCAAGAAGAAGAAGCGGCACTTTCCTTGGGTGCGGGCGGCTGGAAAACTTTTTGGGCAGTCACTATACCTAATGTTAAATGGGCTTTGCTGTATGGCGTGTTGCTGTGTAATGCCAGAGCGATGGGTGAATTTGGCGCGGTTTCCGTGGTTTCCGGTCATATTCGGGGCTTGACCAATACCCTGCCTTTACATGTAGAAGTTAATTATAACGACTATAACATCGTCGGTGCCTTTGCCAGTGCCTCAATCCTGGCGGCTTTGGCTGTCGTTACCCTGATTCTAAAATCGGCGCTGGAATGGAAACAAGGCAACCGATAAGCCTAACAATTACAATGATTTTATTTTAGAGATTCCATTATGAGTATTTTACTTTCTGATATCAGTAAAAATTTTGGTGCCTTTTCAGCGCTAAACCATATCAATTTAGAAGTTCCGGAAGGCGAACTGGTCGCTTTATTAGGGCCTTCCGGTTGTGGCAAAACCACACTGTTACGCATCATTGCCGGACTGGAATATGCTGACAAAGGCCGTGTATTGATAAACGGTGCCGATAAAACCAATCAAAATGTCAGCCAGCGCGGCATCGGTTTTGTGTTTCAGCACTACGCGCTGTTTAGGCACATGACGGTATTTGAGAACGTGGCGTTTGGTTTGCGGGTCAAGCCGCGTCGTGACCGTCCCGGTAACGATGTCATTACCAAAAAAGTTCATGCGTTACTGGAACTGGTGCAACTGGACTGGCTTAATGACCGTTATCCCGATCAACTGTCGGGTGGTCAACGTCAGCGCATTGCCCTGGCCAGAGCCTTGGCGGTAGAACCCTCCGTATTATTATTGGATGAACCGTTTGGCGCACTCGATGCCAGCGTGCGCAAGGATTTACGCCAATGGTTACGAAACCTGCATCATGAATTAAATGTCACCAGCATTTTTGTTACCCATGACCAGGAAGAAGCCATGGAAGTGGCCAGTCAAGTTGTTGTACTTAATCATGGAAGCATCGAACAGCAAGGCTCGCCGACCGATATTTACGATCATCCTGCCAATGCTTTTGTCTCGCGTTTTATTGGCCAGACCAATATTTTTGATCTGGCCGAGCATGATACTGACTGGTTGCAAACAGCCGGACTGCTGACGCCACAAAGTGAAGGAAAGATTGCCCATGTTCGTCCCCATGATATCATCATTGAAAAATCAAACGCCGATCATGCCGCCCCGGCAACCGTTAAAGACTGGCAACATCTGGGCGCACTGATTCGTCTTGAACTGGTTAAAAATGGTGCCAATGGCTCGGCCGCACCCGTTTTTGCTGAAATGCCCAATGATCAATTTAAACAATTAGGCTTAAATAGAGGCGATAAAGTTGACCTGAAAATACGCCAGGCGCACTGGTTTCATTAATTTTTTAACGACTCCGCCATTAAGAAACAGGCGCAGAATGCCGCTCTGGGTTTGCAACCCCGACCGAAACGTTTAAAGATTTCAAATTTCAATGGCTTTCAAAACGTGAGTGACGGGGTTGCAAACCCCGTCACTCCTCACGACTAAAAATAAAATCCGTTGAAACCCGTATAATCAATCTCATCCGTTTGCAATAATCAGTAAGAGTCGATAAGGAATCACTACATCATGAATTTGAGTCAAATTGAATTACTTCGTGTACTTCAAGAAACAAATTTAAATCTTTCAAAAGCAGCCGAAAAAATGCACATTGTGCAATCGGCGGTCAGTCGGCAATTGCAACTTTTTGAGGCGGAATTAGGCTCGCCTTTATTTGAGAGACAGGGTAAAAAACTGATCGGCATGACGACGCTAGGCTTACGTATCATGGAAGAAGTGGCAATCATTACCCAGTCCAAGAATAATATTCAAAACATGGCGGCTGATTATCTTGACAGTAACCAAGGCATTCTCCATATTGCGACCACCCACACCCAGGCCAAGTATTTTTTACCCATACCTATTCAACGGTTTAGGGAAAAATATCCGGGTGTAAAAATTTATATGGCGCAATCATCGCCAGAACAATTGATTGCCCAATTACATACGCGCAAAGCCGACATTGCCATCTGCACAGAAAAGGTCGATGAAGAGGGCGATCTGGTTATTGAACCTTGTTATGAATGGCATCATGCGCTGGTAGTACCCCAGCAACATCCGCTCAGTGAAGGCGAAATTACGCTTGAGCGCTTAGCTTCTTTTCCTATTCTTACCTACAGCTTTGGTTTTACCGGGCGATCAAACATTGAAAGCGCCTTTAAAGCCAAAGGATTGGAACTGGATATTGCACTGGCGGCCTCTGATACCGATGTGATAAAAACGTATGTTCGCTTGGGCATGGGAGTTGGCCTGATCACAGCAATGGCCTACGATCCCAAAGCAGATTGGGATTTGGCAGCACGAGACTTATCCCATTTAATTCCCAGTTCAAAGACTAAAATAGCCTATTTAAAACATAACTATTTACCCTTATACAGTCAGCATTTTATTGCTGAATTGCTGTTGGCTGCCAAAGACATAAAATGTTAAGGCTATCGGCTTAAGCCGGAACAGATAACATCCCTTAATCCCAGAAAAATCATTTCGTCCACGAAAAACACAAAAAGCACGAAAAATTTCAAAGAGATACCAAGCTGTAAGCCGTCACCCAAAGGATGAATGGCTAAATTAGTATAACTTACTAATTTATTTCGTGTCTTTCGTGTTTTTCGTGGATAGACTGCGGTTTTTAGGTTAATGGGATGTTATCTGTAAAATCGTCCCGATGTCCGTATTATCACCCAACATTTCTTACGTAACATCCGCGTAAATAATGTCACGTCAAGAGTTACCCGACTTAATCAAAAAGCCGGATTATCTCTGGCGAATTCATACTTTTTGCACAAAGCGAATGCATACTTTTATTTAAGCGCTTTAATCTTGGGAACGTGCATAAAATAACTTGACCGCTTATATCCCCTCACCCCTCTCCCGGTGGGAGAGGGAGCAAGATGCCTAAGTTATTTCATGCGCATTTCTTAGGTTGCCTTTTTTGCATATTGCCTTTAACTTTTGTGTTATACAGGCAATGACAGATTGTTGCCTGGCAGTCATACTTTAAACAATGACTGCTGACAGGTAAGCAGCTTGACAGAATTTATTTATAATAGACTTATAAAACAATTACTTGTATTCTGGCATACGTTTTGCTTAACCTAATGTACATTTCAATTATCTATTTTAATTGGCCAACAGGATTAATCGTTTGTTCATTTTTTTTAGCCCATGACGGTTCTGAAAACCAAGTCTGAAAAAACCCGCAACCGCTTGTTAACGGCGGCCAGTCGCATTTTTGCCGAGAAAGGTTTCCAGGAGTCGACCATAGCCGAAATTTGCGAGCAGGCAGAAACCAATATTGCCTCGGTTAATTATCATTTTCGGGATAAGGAAACGTTGTATCTTGAATCCTGGCGCTTTGCCTTTAACCGTGAGCTAAATCTGTATCCACCCGACGGCGGCTTGTCGACCGATGCACCGGCAGAACAGCGACTGGCTGAAAGAATCAGGTCGTTAATCAACCGGGTTTCCGACGATAGCTCTTATTCATTCGCTATTATCAATAAGGAAATGGCGCAGCCAACCCGGCTTCTTTCTGATATTCTGGAAAAAGAAATTAATCCGCAACGTTTGCAAATGCTCGATTTGTTGAAAGAATGTCTGGGGCAAGATGCCAGCGATGAACAAATTCACTATTGCCACACCAGCATCATGGGGCAATGCTTTCAGTTATTGCGTTTAAAACACATGCATAGCGCCCGTCATTTTCGCAGCCCTGCCAGCGACTTGAGCGACACTAAGGCTTTTGCCGAACATGTCGTACAATTCTCTCTGGCCGGCATTCAAGCCATTCGCTCTCAAACCTTTACTTAACATTTGTTCGCATGAGTCAAAACAACCACCCACCCTTACTGCCTGTAGCCAGTCGACGCCGGTCTTATGTACTGCCCGTTTCATTACTGGTGTTGGCTATTGCCGCCGCAGGCTTTTATTTTCAGCAATCTTCGACCGCCCCTGACGGCAAGTCGGGGCCTGGCAAGGGCAAGCGTGGCTTCGAAGAGGCTGATGCGCCGTCAGCGGTATCGATAGAAACCGCAACCCAAGCCGATTTTCCGGTCTATCTAAAAGGCTTGGGCACCGTCACTGCATTACGCACCGTGACCGTAAAACCCAGGGTTGACGGTGAATTGGTGCGAGTGGCTTTTACTGAAGGCCAGATGGTCAAGCAAGGTGATTTGCTGGCGGAAATCGATCCCCGCCCTTTTCAGATACAGTTGCAGCAGGTCGAAGGCCAGTTGCTGCGCGATGAAGCGTTACTGAAAAATGCCCGGATAGACCATGCCCGTTACCTGACACTACTGGAACAGGATTCAATTGCCGCCCAACAGACCGTAACCCAGGAAGCCCAGGTTAAACAGTATCAAGGCCTGGTGACAATGGACAAAGCTCAGGTCGATAACGCCAAACTACAACTTAGCTATACCCGCTTAACCTCACCGATTCCCGGTCGGGTGGGACTGCGCCAAATCGACCAGGGCAATATTGTTCACGCCAGTGATGCCAATGGCCTGGTGGTGATTACCCAGCTGCAACCCATCAGCGTGGTGTTTACCCTGCCGGAAGACCAGGTGCAACCGGTGACACAGCGCTGGCGCTCCAATGAACCCGTTATCGTAGAGGTCTATGATCGGGCCGGAAAAACCAAACTGGCCACCGGTAAATTACTGGCGATAGACAACCAGATTGATCCCACCACCGGCACGCTTAAACTTAAAGCCCAATTCGACAATAACGAAGGCACCCTGTTTGCCAATCAGTTTGTCAATGTCAAAATGCACCTGGAAACCCTGCACGATGCGACACTGGTATCCAGCGCGGCCATTCAGCATGACACCCAAGGTGCCTTTGTCTACGTAGTCAATCCGGACAAAACCATACAAATCCGCCGCGTTACACTGGGGGCGACCGAAGCGGAAAAAGTGGTCGTACAAAGCAATCTGGCAGCCAACGAAAAGGTGGTCATAGAAGGCACTGACCGGCTTCACGAAGGCAGTCAGGTTGATATTGTCCAACAAGACGGGCAGGCAGTGGCAGCCAGTCCGGATACCTTAACCAATGCCGATGCCAAACTTCGTAAACGAGATCGACGTTAATCCTTATGACATCCTCAACGCAATCCCGGACGACTTTTAACCCTTCCCGTCTGTTCATTTTACGCCCGGTAGCCACCTCGCTACTGATGGTGGCGATGTTGCTGGTTGGCATACTGGCTTACCGGCTGTTACCGGTTTCGGCCTTGCCGCAAGTCGACTATCCCACCATACAGGTGGTGACTTTATATCCGGGTGCCAGTCCCGATGTAATGACGTCGGTTATCACCGCGCCGCTGGAACGCCAGTTTGGGCAGATGCCGGGGCTTACCCAAATGTCATCGACCAGTTCCGGCGGCGCTTCGGTGATTACGTTGCAATTCAATCTAAATCTGGATTTGGATATTGCCGAACAAACGGTGCAAGCGGCAATTAATGCGGCCTCCAACTTTTTGCCCGCTGATTTACCGCAAGCCCCGATTTACAGCAAAGTTAATCCTGCCGATACGCCGATTATGACGCTCGCCATCAGTTCCAAAGCCTTGCCGTTATTCAAGGTTGAAGATATGGTTGACACCCGGTTGGCACAAAAACTTGCCCAGTTGCCCGGTGTTGGCCTGGTTGGCATCAGTGGCGGCCAGCGGCCGGCGGTACGCATACAAGTTAATCACAAAGCCCTCGCGGCTTACGGCATTAGCCTGGAAGATGTGCGTATCGTTATAGCTGCTGCCAACGTTAATCAACCCAAGGGCATGTTCAATGGCCCGATGCGTTCGGCGATTATCGACAGCAACGATCAGCTGCGTTCGTCTGAGGATTATCGCAAACTGGTCGTTGCCTACCGCAACGGCGCACCGGTTCAGTTGTCCGAAGTGGCCGAAGTAGTGGATGGTGCCGAAAATGTACGCTTGGCGGCTTGGGCCAATGACAATGCGTCGGTGATTGTCAACATCCAGCGCCAGCCGGGTGCAAATGTCATCGAAGTTGTAGACAGCATCAAGGAGCTGTTACCCAAGTTACAGGCATCGCTGCCGCATAGCGTTGAGGTGGTGCCGTTGACCGATCGCACCGTGACCATACGGGCCTCGATACACGATGTGCAATTTGAATTGTTGCTGGCTATCGTGCTGGTGGTCATGGTCATTTTTCTGTTTCTGCGCAATATCCCCGCCACCATCATTCCCGGCGTCGCCGTGCCGTTGTCACTGGTCGGCACTTTTGCGGTGATGTATCTGGCAGGCTTTAGCATCAACAACCTGACGCTGATGGCGCTGACCATTGCCACCGGCTTTGTGGTTGATGATGCCATCGTGGTGATTGAGAATATTTCCCGCTATATCGAACGCGGCGAATCCCCGTTAAAAGCTGCGCTAAAAGGCTCGGAACAAATCGGTTTTACCATTATCTCCTTAACCTTTTCACTGATTGCCGTACTCATTCCCCTGCTGTTCATGAGCGACGTGGTCGGACGCTTGTTTCGGGAATTT
This sequence comes from Methylococcaceae bacterium, assembly GCA_037127995.1. GTDB lineage: Bacteria > Pseudomonadota > Gammaproteobacteria > Methylococcales > Methylomonadaceae > Methylobacter_C. The sequence goes on from JBAXXH010000020.1 coordinate 22,525, forward strand.
GCCATTACGCTGGCGGTAGCGATTCTGATTTCTGCGGTCGTGTCACTCACGCTGACCCCCATGATGTGTGCCAAACTGTTGCGTCAGGGTGCGGTGGCTGTCCACGGTGAAACCGACAAGCCCGACGACTGGTTCGACAAACTGATTGACGCTTATGGCCGTAGCCTGGGCTGGGTGTTGCAACGGCAAACCTTGACCATGCTGGTTTTTTTCGCCACCGTTGCACTCACCGTGGCGCTGTATATCTTCATTCCCAAAGGCTTTTTCCCGATACAGGATACCGGCATTATCCAGGGCATTTCCGAAGCGCCCCAAAACGTGTCTTTTTCAGCCATGGCCGAATATCAACAAAAGCTGGGCAAAGTGATTCTTAAAGATCCCGCCGTCGACAACCTGTCCTCGTTTATCGGCGTTGACGGCATTAATACCACGCCCAACAGCGGCCGTTTCCTGATTAATCTTAAACCGCACGCCGAACGCACGGAGAGCGCCTCTGACATCATCGCCCGCTTAAAACCCAAGTTGGCACAATTAAACGGGGTGACGCTCTATTTGCAGCCGGTGCAGGATCTCACCATGGAAAATCGGGTCAGCCGCACCCAATACCAATTTACCCTGGAGAACCCTGACCCCGAAGAACTTAACCGCTGGACGCAACGCCTGGTAAAACGGCTGGCCGAAGAACCGGAGTTTAACGATGTCACCAGTGATGTTCAGGATCAAGGTCAGCAAGTCTATGTCAACATAGACCGCAGCACCGCCAGCCGTCTCGGCATCAGTACTGCTGCGGTGGATAACACGCTGTACAGTGCTTACGGGCAACGCCTGGTATCGACCATTTTTACCCAGTCCAACCAATATCGGGTGGTACTTGAAGTTGATCCAACCGCCCAAAACTCCCCGGAAACCCTCAAGGAACTACGGATTCCTTCCAGCAATGGCACCCAAGTCCCATTGGCGACGATAGCTGAAATATCGGAACGAAAAACGCCCCTGTCCATCAACCATCTTGACCAGTTTCCGGTTGCCACACTGTCCTTTAATTTGGCACCCGGTGCGGCGCTGGGTGATGCGGTCATTGCCATCGACCGCATCAAGCAGGAAATTGGCTTGCCGCTAGGTATTCGCACCAGTTACCAAGGCGCGGCATTAGCGTTTAAAGCATCGCTGGGCAATACTCTGTGGCTGATTCTGGCAGCCATTATTACCGTTTATATCGTGCTGGGCGTGCTGTACGAAAGTTATATTCACCCCATTACCATTCTGTCCACATTGCCTTCCGCCGGGGTCGGTGCTTTACTGGCACTGATAATTTCCGGAGGTGATCTGGGTATTATCGGCATTATCGGTATTATTTTGTTAATCGGCATCGTCAAAAAGAACGCGATTATGATGATCGACTTTGCTCTGGAAGCCGAACGCAAACAGGGCATGTCTCCGGATGAGGCCATTTTTCAAGCCTGTCTGCTGCGCTTTCGACCGATTTTGATGACCACGTTGGCAGCATTACTGGGTGCCTTGCCACTCATGTTGGGCAGTGGCGTAGGCTCGGAATTACGTCATCCCTTGGGTATTACCATGGTGGGCGGCTTGTTGGTCAGCCAGTTATTGACTTTGTATACCACGCCGGTGATTTATTTATGGATGGATAGCCTGGCTCGACGCGTCTCGGGCTGGTTAAACCTGAACCCGCCTGAAGCCGCTGAAAACGACGGAGGATTATAATGAATCTGTCGGCGCTGTTTATCTATCGGCCGGTTGCAACCACCTTACTGACCCTTGCCATCGCCCTGGCGGGTACGCTGGCATTTTTAAATTTGCCGGTGTCGTCGTTGCCGCAGGTGGATTTTCCGACCATTAATGTGCAGGCCCAATTGCCCGGTGCCAGCGCTGAAACCATGTCCACTTCGGTTGCCACACCGCTGGAACGGGCGTTGGGACGTATCGCCGGCATTACCGAAATGACTTCCAGCAGCTCGCTGGGATCGACTTCGATCACCCTGCAATTTGATCTGGATCGTGACATCAACGGTGCCTGCCGTGATGTACAAGCGGCGATTAATGCCGCCGCCAGCTTGTTGCCCAGCAGCATGCCAAATCGCCCGACTTACCGGCGTGACAACCCGGCGGACTCACCCATTTTAATACTGGCACTGACCTCCGAAAGCCAGAGCCGTGGCCAGATGTACGATGTCGCCTCGACCATTCTGGCGCAGAAAATATCCCAGCTTCCCGGCATCGGCCAGGTACAGATTGGCGGCGCGGCCTTGCCTGCGGTCAGGGTTGAGCTAAACCCCAATGCGTTAGCAAAATACGGTATTGGCCTTGAAGATGTCAAAAGCACCATCACCCAAACCAATGTCGCCCGACCTAAAGGCGTCATGGAAAACGGTGCGCTACGCTGGCAGATTTTAGCCAATGATCAGGCCCGTAAAGCGGTCGATTATATGCCGCTCATCGTGAGTTATCGTAACGGCGCACCGGTCACTATCGCTGATCTCGGTGAGGTGGTCGATTCAGTGGAAGATCTGCGCAATACCGGCTTAAAGAACGGTAAACCGTCGGTATTGCTGATTCTCAGAAAACAACCGCTGGCCAACGTAATTCAAACCGTCGATCAAGTTCAGACCATGTTACCGGAATTGCGAGCCATCATTCCCAATACGATTGATTTGTCGGTGGTGGTTGATCGGTCGCTGACCATCAGGGGCTCCATTACCGAAGTTGAACACAGCTTATTAATCGCCATTGGCTTGGTGATTCTGGTGGTGCTGGTATTTTTACGGGATTTTCGTTCGACCGTGGTACCGATTATTGCGGTGCCGGTTTCACTGATCGGTGCCTGTGGGGTCATGTATTTTTTTAACTACAGCCTGAATAATTTAACCTTGATGGCCTTGACCATCTCCACCGGCTTTGTGGTCGATGATGCCATTGTGGTTTTGGAAAACATCAATCGCCACATTGAAAAAGGTGTGCCGCCGTTTAAGGCCGCCTTGCTGGGAGCCAAAGAAGTCGGCTTTACGGTAATGGCGATGAGCGTGTCCCTGATTGCGGTGTTCTTACCCATTTTATTGATGGGCGGCGTCGTCGGTCGTTTATTTAGAGAATTTGCGGTAACGCTGTCGGCCGCTGTCGTGGTATCGCTGGTAATCTCGTTAACCGTCACGCCGATGCTGTGTGCCCGCTGGCTGGGCAAGGAAAGCCCGAAACATGGGCGCATCTCTCAAGGCATCGGTACTGCGTTCGACTGGCTGCAAGCCGGTTATAAAAGTTCATTGCGTTGGGCCTTACGTCACGGCCGCATTATGATGTTGCTTTTGCTCGGCACGATAGGTCTCAATTTTTATTTGTATTCGGTGATCGACAAAGGCTTTTTTCCGAGTCAAGACGGCGGCCGCTTGCTGGGTGAGATTCAAACCGATCAAGGGACTTCTTTTTTGTCCTTGCAGAAAAAACTTTTCGAGTATTCCGAACTGTTGCTAAAAGATCCTGCGGTCAGTAATGTGGCCGGGTTTGGCGGTGCCGGTTCCAGCAGCAATAGCGCCAGAGTCTTCGTCGTGCTTAAGCCGCACAACGAACGCGATCCCATTGAAAAGGTGATGGGGCGCTTGCGTGACAAGGTCAAACGCATTCCCGGTGCCGATCTGCACATGTTCCCTGCGCAAGAACTGCGTATCGGTGGCCGGCCGTCATTCGGCTCGTATGACTACGCCTTGCAATCCGATGATTTGGGACTGCTTCGTGAATGGATGCCAAAAGTCATTGCAGCACTGTCCAAGCTGCCGCAACTGAGTGATGTCAATACCAGTCAGCAAGACAAAGGTCAGCAGATTGGTTTGGTGGTTGACCGTGACAGGGCGGCGCGTTATGGCATCAGCCAGGCCATGATTGACACCACCCTTAATGATGCGTTTGGTCAACGCCAAGTGTCGGTGATCTATAATCCGCTCAACCAATACCGGGTCGTGATGGAATTGGCACCCGAATACTGGCAAAGTTCTGAAGCCTTAAAACAGGTTTATATCAGTGTACCCGCCGTGCGCTTGCCATCCGGCCAACAACTCGCCGCACACCAGGTGCCGTTATCATCGCTGGCCGGTTTTGCGCCGACCAGCACACCGCTATCGGTTAATCATCAAGGCCAGTTTGCAGCGGCTACCTTGTCGTTTAATCTCAAACCCGGCACCTCGCTGTCTACCGCCACCCAGCTCATCGAAAATACCATGCGTGACATCGGCGTACCCGCTTCGATACAAGGCAGTTTTCAGGGCTCTGCCAAAGCCTTTCAGGAATCGTTGCGCAATCAACCCTTTTTGATCCTGGCCGCCTTGTTTAGCATTTATATTGTGCTGGGAGTATTGTACGAAAGCACGATTCACCCGCTAACTATCCTGTCCACACTGCCCTCAGCCGGGGTGGGTGCGCTATTGGCTCTCATGGTTTGCGGCACCGAATTTAGCATCATCGCCCTGATTGGCGTCATTTTGTTGATTGGTATCGTCAAAAAAAATGCCATCATGATGATCGATTTTGCCTTACAAGCTGAACGCGAGCAGGGAATGGTGGCTTCCGAAGCGATTTTTCAAGCCTGTATGCTGCGCTTTCGCCCCATCATGATGACCACACTGGCTGCAATGTTCGGTGCCCTGCCCTTGGCACTGGGCAGTGGTTACGGCGCAGAACTGCGCCAACCGCTGGGCATTTCCATTGTCGGCGGCCTGATCTTCAGCCAGATGCTAACGCTATACACAACACCCGTGGTTTATATTTATCTGGATCGTTTCCGGCTATGGTTTCATCGCCGCTTTTTTAACCGTACCGCCTCACTAGCGGATAAAACCGCTTAGTACCGCCGAGATTTTCATGACTCGTATTATCCCAACCCTTATTTATTCGCTATTAATCACCCAACTGACCGCTTGTGCGGTCGGCCCTGATTATGTTCGCCCCCAAACCAACATTCCCGTTAACTTTAAAGAAATCAAGGGCTGGAAACAAGCACAACCGCGTGATAATTTGCTGCAAGGCAAATGGTGGGAAATCTTTAACGACACCCAACTTAATAAACTGGAAGAGCAGGTCATTATTGGTAATCAGTCCATAGCCCAGGCCGAGGCGCAATATCGTCAAGCCCAGGATCTGGCGAGATCAGCGCAATCGGCTTACTTCCCGACGACCACTATTAACGCGACCACCAGTCGGTTTCGTGCTGCCAGCGGCCAAAGCGTTGCGGTCAGCGGCGTTAGAAACCTTTTCGGTACGGTGCTGGGGATTGCCTGGACACCGGATTTATGGGGCAGTACCCGCCGTCAGGTTGAAGCCAATGAGAGTACCGCCCAAGCCAGTGCCGCAACCTTGCAGACCTTGCAGCTATCGACCCAAGCGCTGCTGGCGGTGTCTTATTTTCAATTGCGGGCGCTGGATGCACAAAAAGCCTTATTTGATGAAACCGTTGCGGCCTATAGCAAAACCCTGGAAATAACCAAAAATCGTTATGCAGTCGGCGTTGTCGCCAAAACCGATGTGGTGCAAGCCGAAGCCCAGCTGGAATCAGCCAGGGCGCAAGCCATTCAGCTTGGCGTACAGCGTGCCATTCTGGAACATGCCATTGCGGTTTTGACAGGAAAACCACCAACGGAGTTGTCCTTAAGCTCAATGCCGCTGGATCTCACGCCGCCTCCCATTCCGGTCAGTTTACCTTCGGAATTACTGGAAAGGCGTCCTGACATTGCCAGTGCCGAACGCAAAATCGCCGCCGCCAATGCCCAAATCGGTGTCGCTAAAGCCGCCTTTTTTCCCACGTTAAACCTGGCATCCAGCACCGGTTACCAAAGCACCAGCCTTGCAACACTGTTTACTGCGGCCACACGTTACTGGGCATTGGGACCCGCCGGAGCCGCACTGACACTATTGGACGGTGGCGCAAAAAACGCACAGTATAAACAAACGATGGATGGTTTTGATGCCAGTGTCGCTTTCTATAAACAAACCGTACTGACCGGTTTTCAGGAAGTAGAAGACAATGTGTCAGCACTACGAATTCTGGAAGAAGAAGCGCAAGTTCAGGACAAGGCGGTGGTTGCGGCTCGTGAGGCGCTAACCAAGATAACCAATCAATACCAGGCAGGCCTGATCAGTTATGTCAATGTGATGATCGCTCAGACTGTCGCGTTAAATAATCAGCAAACCGCCGTACAGGTGCTGAGTACTCGACTGGTCTCCTCTGTGCAATTGGTTAAAGCTTTGGGTGGTGGCTGGAATGTGGCTATGTTGCCAACGCCAGACGAAGCCGGTGGCGAAATTAAATGGACGGATTTCTTGCCGTATCCGGTTAATTGATGACGCGAGCATAACAGCAATGATGAACCAAGGAATGCGCATGAAATAACTTGACCATTTATATTCCCTCACCCCAGCCCTCTCCCAGAGGGAGAGGGCGCAAGATGCCTAAGTTAGTAACCGCTTATCATCGGAAGGTGTGCGATGTTCACTTACCGTGCATGTTCCGTTTCTACTAACTCCATTTCTTCTGGATCTAAAGCCAATGAAATCCGCTCGTTCCGATTAAATTGCTGGTGTATCAGCGGCTTATTATTTATTATCTCAGTTACCTCAAAGGCTTTATTGATCATTGACTTCATTATTTTTGCCTCCTTAGGAGAAAATGTTGCAATGTACTCAGGATCAATAGAGAGCAGTTTTACCCATGACCCTATTTTTACTTCGTTATGATTTTTATTAACCATCATAATTTATTTTTCATTTCAATTTATAGAAAGATAACACGAACATCTCCATTTTTAACCTCACAAAGAACTATGTTTCTCTTGTCATTAGGATAATTTTTTAATTTATAGAGCATTAATATTTTAGTCATTTCTTCTACATCCCCTGAAATGAATTCATTATTTGCAGAATCAATTCGCTCCTGAATTTCTTTAACGCTAAAAATATATCCAGGCTCATCTTTATATTTCTCATGCGCAAAATTCCAGGCAATATGTACAATATTGACTGCAACATCGATAGCGGCTGGAGAAGGATTTTTTTTACAAAGTATTTGCTGCGCCATTTTTATGACTATATTGCTCAATTTTTTTTCTTTCATATCGGTATGGATTAATAAATTAACATTTATAGTTGCCCATAATAACAGGTAATCAAATGACGCATCCATCTTGTGATTTTACACTACTCCTGAAGCCTGATTTACGGCCGGTAGCAAACTCGCGTAGGGCGGCCTATCGATTCTGGTAAATCAACCGCCAAGAAAACCAAAGTGTCTTGGTATAGGGATAATAACTACATATCAAAAAATCATGAAAATTGAAAATTGAAAATTGAAAATTGAAAATTTGTATTTTATATTAAAGCATATGGTGTTATTTTATAGCCCAATTCTTATTAAGAAATAGAAACAAATACTCTTCAGAGCTATTTATCTGCTTGGATATTCACACAGACACTCGTTACCAGACGCACTATGAAGCTCAAAGCACCCCCGTTATATGCGGGTATTAAATCCCCCCTTTTTATCAGCTTGTTATTATTTGTACTGAGCATGGCGGGTACTGAATTTGCAATAAAGCAGTATGTAAAAAATGAGCAAATCAAACAATCCATTCATACTGAAGAAATTAGCGATATTATCCATTCAACGCTTTTAGCAAGCATCAATGATACATTCCATCTTTATGGCCTACGCGCTTATCTTGTCGCGACTCAGGGAAAAACCCGGCCAGTTGAGTTAAACGCCATACTTGCCAACTATTTCCTGCAGATAGGTAATGATCAAGTTATACGCAACATAAATGTCGCTCCCGATAACCAAATACAATATATCTTTCCGCTTACGGGTAACGAAAAAGCGCTGGGACTTCGCCTGATTGACTTACCCGAACAATGGCCGATGATTGAACGGTCCATGCAAGAACAGCAGCCCGTCTTGATAGGTCCGGTAGAATTGGTTCAGGGCGTCTTGGGATTAATTTATACCGTTCCTGTTTTTATGACAGAAAACAACTACTGGGGCAGTATTAGCATTGTACTTAATGTAAATAACATATTTGGCCTCATCAACGAGAAAATTACCCATGCCCAAGTACAGGTCGCTTTACGCGGTCGTAACGGAGCAGGCAAAAAGGGCGAGGTCTTTTGGGGAGATGCCACGCTGTTTGACGGTGAGGGTGTTCGTTCGACTATAAAAGTACCCGGCGGCTCCTGGCAACTTGTCGTAAAGCCTGCCGCCATTGATACAATGCCATTATCGATAGCGCGCCTGACTGGACTATTTTTGTCCGGCCTGCTGGCGACGTTATTGTTTATTGCCATTACTGCGTCTCGTCAACGGATAAAGACTGCTGATCAATTCTCAAAAATAGCCAGTCAGATACCCGGCATGGTGTTCCAATTTTGCTTGCGACCCGATGGCAGTTCCTGCTTTCCTTTTGTTAGCGAAGCTATTCGTGAACTATACCGACTCAGCCCGGAAGATGTCCGTGAGGATGCCTCCAAAGTATTTGCCATTCTTCACCCCGACGACTATGACGATATTAATGCCTCCATCCAAAAATCAGTCCAAGATTTGAGTCCGTGGCATTGTAAGTATCGGGTGAAGCTTAACGATGGCACAGTGCGATGGTTGTTAGGTGATGCCTTGCCACAAAAAGAAGCAGATGGTTCCACGCTCTGGCACGGAGTTATCACCGACATCACCGAACGCAAGCTATTGAAAGAAAATCTAAGTATAAGCAGGGAGTTGCTGAACAGCATCATCGATAGTACGCCTTCAAGTATATTTGCCTATGATTTACAAGGCAGGTTCATTTTAGTAAACAAGGCGGTAAGTGAGTTTTACGGAATGCCTAAAGAAGACGTATTGGGCAAGACACTTTATGAGGTTTTTCCAAAGGACATTGCCGACAACAAAATGACTACCAACAATCAGGTATTGATAACAGGGCAGCGTTTGGATTTTGAAGAGCAGATCTTGAATAATGCCAAAGGCTTGCCGCGCAGGCTTATGGTCACGAAGTTTCCTATTCAATCAGCGTCGGGAGAAGTCTGTGGGGTTGGTGGTGTTGCCACTGACATTACCGAGATCAGGCAGGCGCAAGAAGCTATTCAGGCGACCGCTCACTATGCCCGCAGTTTACTTGAAGCAAGTTTGGATCCCTTGGTAACGATTTCATCAGAAGGCAAGATCACCGATCTCAACAGGGCTACGGAACGGGTAACCGGCCTGGATCGAAAGCAGTTGATCGGCAGTGACTTCGCGGATTATTTCACAGATTCTAAAAAAGCTCGCGAAGGCTATCAATTGGTATTCTCGAACGGTTTTGTGACCGATTACCCGTTGGCTATAAATCATGTCACCGGTAAGGTCACTGACGTACTTTATAATGCCAGCGTGTACCGTGATGACAAGGGGTGTGTACTTGGCGTTTTTGCGGCGGCACGCGACATCACCGAGCGTAAACAAATAGAGCATGCACTGCGTGAGAGCGAATTTTTCTGGAAATTCGCCATAGAAGGTTCTGGTGACGGCGTCTGGGACTGGAATATCCAGACCGATCAAGTCGTTTATTCGCGTCTCTTGAAAGAGATGATTGGGTATACCGAAGACGAGATACTGCCTGTTAAACAGGAATGGTTCGACCGTATTCATCCTGATGATCAGTTGCATGTCGCAGAAGTACTGCAAGCCTACCTGGATGGAAAGACGAAGATTTACGTTGCTGAATATCGCCTGCGCTGCAAGGATGAGAGTTACAAATGGATTTTGGGACGTGGCATGGTGGTTGATTACGCTGAAGAGGGTACGCCCTTGCGTATGATTGGGACACATACCGACATTTCCAAGCGTAAATTTCAGGAACAGCAAGACAAAGAGCATTTAAACCAACTGGCTCATGTCACGCGCCTTGGATTGATGGGCGAAATGGCGTCCGGTATCGCCCATGAAGTTAACCAACCCTTAACGGCAATTGCTACTTATACCCAAGCCAGTTTAAACCTGATGAAGTTAGAAAATCCTGATTTGGGCAAGCTTGCCGAGATAGTCTACAAAACCCAGCAACAGGCGTTAAGGGCGGGACAGATCATTCGTAGTATGAGAGAGTTTGTCAAAGCCAATACCAAGCAGGTTTCAACGACTGATCTTAATGAGTTAATTCAAGACGCTGTCAGTCTGTGTCTGCCTGAACTAAGACTCAACAATATAGCGTTTGACCTTGAATTACAAAACCCTTTACCATTTATTAACGTTGACAGGATACAAATTGAACAGGTCATTATAAACCTGATCAGAAACAGTGCAGATGCCTTCCATAGCTGCCTTGAAAACCGGAAAAAGAAAATATCCATTCATAGCTTAATATCGCTTAATGAGGGCATAGAAGTCAGAGTAAAAGACAATGGCTCCGGCATTCCTGATGATCAGAAACAGCAAATATTAATGCCTTTTTACACCACCAAGGCAGAAGGCATGGGCATGGGGTTATCTATTTGCTGCTCCATTATCGAAGCCCATGAAGGTCATTTGAAATTTAACAGCAAAGTTGGAAAAGGAACCACATTTTATTTTTCGCTGCCCATAAAAAAAGATAGCCTCTGATGAGCGCTAATAACTCGACACCTCTATTTTTAAGCTAACGATACTTTTAATACTGAATATTGTTTCTGTGACTGCAATTTAGTTGTTGTTTGCCCGACTTCATGAAAAACCGGCCACGCAAGGTTACGCGAATCGGGCTGGGCAGATCAAACATGTGATTTATGCCGACATCGCTCAGAAGCCCAATAACAGCGGTTAACCGACATAAAGATTGAGAGCCAGGTTTGTGAAAAAGGCCTGCGAGGCAAACCCCCTCAATCGAAGAACAAACGTTATCCAACAGGACAAAGTCTAAAGTCAGAGACCAAGTCGAACTTGCGTTTGGCGCACAGGCTGCAATGGGTAGACATTGGTTACGCACCATCGGATTACAGCGGACTAAAGTCAAGATTGACTTGATGATAACGCTTAACCACGTAGAATGTGTTAGATACAGTTGATTAAACGCGATGCGAAGGCTGTCAAACGATATTTGATGCGCTTTTTACTTCAAACCACCCAAATATACCCTGATTTGAAGTAAAATTAAAAAATTAGCAGGCTTACTATTGGGTGACTTAAATTTCAATGAATAGAGGTTCCCTAATGTTGATGACAGAAAAGAGACTGAGGAGCACGTTAGAATTAGGAACAACAGTATGCTTCAGTTGAAACCTGGAATTTAGTATGAAGTCACTTTTATTTGGATATTATTAAATGAAGCCAATTATTCTTAATATTGGCGTAGGGTTAATCTATTTCCTGCTGAGCCGAATCAGCTTGATGCTGGCATTGACGCCAGGTTCGGTAGCGCTTATTTGGCCACCAGCGGGGCTGGCTCTTGCCGCCTGCCTAATTTGGCAGGGATGGCGCGTTTGGCCGGGCATTCTTATCGGTTCAGTCGTTAGCAACGCAACTGCGGCGGATGGGCAGTTTGAGCAAAGCTGGCTGCCCTGGGCCATTGCTTGTGGCTCGACCCTGCAAGCACTGGCAGGCGAGAAGCTGCTTCGCCACTTTGAGCCCGCGCTCGAATTAGCCCGACCTAAAAGTGTGTTCCGTTTCGGACTGATCGCTTTTGGCAGCTGTATCATAGCTGCATCGAATGGCTCCCTTGCGTTATTGCTCAAGGGCTTGATTAACATTGATCAGGTTTTTTTAAGCTTTATCAACTGGTGGCTCGGCGACGCCTTTGGTGTTCTAATCTTCACGCCGTTAGCACTGGTGTCATTTGACTGCCGCGAATCCTGGAACGGGCGTCGCTGGCAGGTGGGCGTGCCCTTGTTAATCGGCATGCTATTCTGTGGACTTCTTCAACACACCATGAAGGCGCGTGACGAACAAGAACTTGTTACCCGCTTCGAGGGTAAAGCAATTAACATGTTGAACAAGGTCAAGCAGATGGAGCAAATCCAGACTCAAACTTTGATCAACTTGACCGCTTTGTTCGACGCCAGTGATCAGGTTACGCCGAGCGAATTCTCGACCTTTAGCCGACGCGTAGTTGGCAATAAAAATATTTTTCGTGCCTGGGAATGGGTGCCCCTGATACGCCAGACTGATGCTGAGAGTTATGCCAAAACCACCTCGCAGCTACTCGGTCGTCCCATTCGCATAACCCGTCTCGATGGCTGGTCACCAAACCCGAACGGCTGGTCTGCGCCCGTTACTTTTATTGAGCCGCGTGAATTCAACGAACCAGCGCAAGGATTGGATATTCTGGCCGATCCAACACGTGCTGATGCCGTTGAGAAAGCCTGGCGCTCAGACATTCCCGCTATAACAGACAAAATCAGGCTTGCACAAGATCCTGATGGTCCGGGTGCTGTTCTTATTGTCGCCCCGGTGCATGATGCCGCAGGTAAAACGCGTGGTTTCTGTGTGGGCGTGCTCGATTTTCACCAGCTCGGTGCCAACCTGAGCGAAGATGCCAAGGACTTGATCTGGCGCATTGAAGATATCAGTTCCGGCGGCAAAACCATGTTAGCCAATACCACAGAACACCTGCCGATGTTCGCCAAATCCCCCTATGTTGAACGCAAGGGCATTCATTACCAGGAAAAGATAAAACTTGCCGATCGCGAATGGCGCATATTAATCTTTCAACCCTTTACTACACTGGGCGCTGAACGAATAACACCGTCACTCATCATCTTTTTCCTGGCACTGTTTATGTGCAGTATTTTCGGCGCTATCGCTCTTATTATCAGCGGTGATCGGCGCTATATTGCCAACGAGGTTGGCCGCAAGACCCGAGAGCTTTCTACAGAGATTGAACATCGCGCACGTATCGAAACCGATTTGCGACAAAGCGAGGAACACATCCATACGATCTTTGAACAAGCACCCTTAGGAATTGCCCTGATCGACTCGTTTACCGGCCACATTTACGAAGTAAACCAGAAATTTGCCAACATAGTTGGCCGAACAAGAGAAGAGATGACGCATATTGACTGGATGAGCATCACACATCCAGATGATGTGCAAGAAGACCTCGACAATATGGCACTGCTTAATGCAGGGAAAATCTCGGAATTTAACATGAATAAACGTTACATCCGGCCGGATGGCTCCTTTGTCTGGATCAGCATGGCAATTGCACCACTGAAGGAGAATGATGGCAAGCATAAACGCCACTTGTGCATGATTGAAGATATCACTGACCGCAGACACAATGAAATGTTGATTAGGGAAAACCAGCAGCGCCTGCTTGATATTCTCAATGTTAGTCCTATCGCCGTCAGAATCGCCATCAATCAAGGTCGGAAGGTTATATTTTATAACCAGAGCTATGCCAACCTGATCAAGAATCCTGAGCCAATGGGTGACACCCCCCATAATTATTACGCCAGACCGGAAGATTACCGGGAAATACTTGCAGAACTGGACGGCGGCAACACCGTACTCAATCGACAGATAAAATTACGTACTCCCGACGATACTGAACATTCGGTACTCGCATCCTATATGCCGATGCAGTATCAAGGCAAAGCTGCCGTGCTGGGCTGGTTTTACGACATTACCGAGCTGATAGAAACACGGGAGGCACTGGCCAGACAGCTGGAAATTCAGCGTCAGGCGGAAGCAACCTTGCGCATCGCCAGTGCCGAAGAACACGCCATTTTCGATTCTGCGACATCTGGAATCATGCTCCTTAAAGACGGCATTATCCAGCGCTGCAACCGCAAGCTGGAAGAGATTTTCGGTTACGCTTCCGGGGAGCTGGAGGGCAAGCCGACCCGTCTTTGGTATGCCGATAAAGCTGCTTATGAAACTGACGGGCGCCTCGTCTATAAAGCAATTACTTATGGCAAGTTTCACCGCCTTGAACAACAACTCATCCGTAAGGATGGCAGTCTTTTTTGGGCCCGGTTTTCAGGAAAAGCCCTGGATTACGAAGATCCTGGACAGGGCTTGGTTGGCATCATCGATGACATTACCCTGGAACACGGGGCGACTGAAGCATTGCTCAAAGCCAAGGAACTGGCCGAGGAAGCGACGCGGATAAAATCAGAGTTTCTGGCCAATATGAGCCATGAAATCCGCACCCCCATGAATGGCGTGTTAGGGATGCTGGATTTGCTGCACGAGACAGAAATGACAACTACCCAGCTTGATTGGTTAGAAACAGCACATAGCTCAGCGGAAGCCTTGCTGGAAATCATCAACGATATTCTGGATTTGTCCAAGCTGGAAGCCGGTCAATTTGAAGTGGAGCAGGTAAGTTTTAGTCTTGCTGATCTGGTTGATGATATTTGCGCATTAATGGCCGTAAGAGCCCGTGCCAAGGGGCTGAAATTAAACTGTTTATTACCGGCAACGCTGTCCTTGCGCTGGCACGGTGACCCCCTGCGTATCAGGCAAGTGCTGACCAATTTGATTGGTAATGCCCTTAAATTTACCGAGCAGGGCGAGGTTTCAGTGAGTGTAACCCGGTTGCCGATGACGGATAGCCTGGATGAGCTGCGTTTTGAAGTACGCGATACCGGCATCGGCATTTCGGAAGCAACGCTGCCGCGACTGTTTAAGTCATTTTCTCAAGCAGACAGTGCCACTTCACGCCGTTTTGGCGGTTCCGGACTAGGCTTGTTTATCAGCAAAAAACTGGTCGAGCTGATGGGCGGCACTATTGGTGCCGACAGTGTTCCGAACCAGGGCTCCTGCTTTTGGTTTACCTTGCCGCTGATGCCCGATGAAAGTCTGACGATTTCGCTACAATCTTATGATCTTACTGATAAACACGCGCTGATCGTTGATGATAATGCGACCAATCGTAACATACTGAGTCATTATCTAAGCAGTTGGGGGGTAAAAGTCAGCGAAGTTGATAACAGCCATGCCGCGCTGCTGCAATTGCAGACCTTAACCCGACAGGGGATGATCTACGACCTGATATTGCTGGATATACAAATGCCGGTAATGGACGGCTTAACCCTGGCAAAATGTCTGGCCCAAATACCCGGATTAGCGAAAATTCCGATTGTTTTATTATCATCGG
Source organism: Methylococcaceae bacterium (assembly GCA_037127995.1). GTDB lineage: Bacteria > Pseudomonadota > Gammaproteobacteria > Methylococcales > Methylomonadaceae > Methylobacter_C. The sequence continues at coordinate 37,617 of JBAXXH010000020.1, forward strand.
ATATTCAGATTGAAGCTGCCGACTATCAAGGCACCGGAATTGTCCAGCGACTGCTGAAACCCGTTCGGCAAATGCAACTCTTCGATGCCATGGTTAATGCCCTACGGGGTGGTTCGGACACAGCGTTGAAACCGGCTCAACCGGATATTGAATTGCCCAGTTACAAGGACAAAAAAGTACTGGTGGTAGAGGATAACAAAATCAATCAAAAAGTCATTATTGCCAAGCTTGCCAGATTTCATATCGTACCGGATCTCGCTGAAAATGGTCAGCTTGCCTTGGATAAGTTAGCGCAAAATAGCTACGATCTGATCTTCATGGATTGCCACATGCCGGTCATGGATGGTTATACTGCCACCCGGGAACTGCGGTTACTGGAAACCGGCAGGGGTTTGCCCCATCAAGCCGTGGTAGCGCTCACTGCCAATGCCCTGAAAGGCGAACGTGAGAAATGTCTGGCCGCCGGCATGGATGATTATTTAACCAAGCCGATTGTATCCGAACAGTTAATGGCCCTGTTAGCTGAACGATTAGGCTCGCAACCGGCCACAGTAGCGCCAACCATAGCCAATGAAAACCTTGCCTCGATAGTCAGCAATCCCGATGTTTGGGATGCCACTGCAACACTTGCCCACCTGGAAGGCGACAGCGCCTTACTGGAGGAAATGATCGCGCTGTTTTTAACGGAGACGCCCAAACAACTCGGCGAATTAACCCGCTCTATGGCGGAAGGCAATTTGGCTGCACTGGCCAATACGGCGCACGCGATTAAGGGCACCGTGGCCCATTTTCATGCAGCCAACGCATTAGCGTATGCCCGCCAACTGGAGCAGACCGCACGTAACGGTCAGTCAGCTGATTATAAGAGCATGACCGAAGCCTTGGTAAATGCAGTGTCAGATTTAATGAATGCTATGCTGATGCGGAAAATTTAAAAACCGGCACCAAAAAAAGCAGGCAGTGTGCTTCTCCGGCAAAATATCGAATCATGACACCTATCCGGATGGACAGTTATCGACGCTGTTTTTTATTAGGTTTGGCCTTGCGTTGGAACAGCAACTATCGATCATTCCGGTCAGCCAAAACGCAGAATTTTATCTACGATTCCTTTGTTCAGTCTCAGAACCTCTTGCAGCGCAACAAAGTAATACGCCTGCTATTCCTAATGATATTAAAATTATTACAAACATCAAAACCACCACCTTTTAAAAAAACTCTAATTTATCAAAAAATTGTTTCATACAATTTTTCCCTGTTTTCGTGTTGTGCCATCTCCCCTCTAAATTCTCATACGTATTCGCGATGATGACGGAATTCTGCTTAACGATACACACTGTTGAAGGCAACTAAAATGTTTAGCCGGGATTCCTCGCGATATTGCTAAAAATAGCGGCTCCAGCAAACAATACGGTTGAAATTATAAATTCGCTGGATATAAAACCCAATATACCAGTGATGAACAATAGCCCAGTCAAGATATGTTTATTTATACTCATCGTATCACCCCAATAATGACCGTAAACAGATTAATCAACATCTCGTTAAGAGATACTTTATTTATAATAAAGCACAAGTCATGCCAATATTTTTCTCCTCCAAAAATATTTTATAACTACAGGTTATAAGTTTTATACGCTGTAATTGCTTTTAAATTAATCAACCTGTCTTTATAAAACACCCCTTATTACGCCTAATAAATGTGCAATGCCATTAACTTATTGCGCCAATAAAGTACCCGTGACATTAGGCAGCACACAGAAAATATCCCCCCAGTATCTGTCTGGAAAATCTGGCCGAAATGGCTTTTCCACAGTAGGTTTTCTATTCTCGGACAGCCTCCTAGACTTCCGGTTATCTGAAACTACTGCGTAGCGATAAATTAGTCAAGCCATTTATTAGCCCGTTATCGCCCGTATTTTGAGAGCGGGTTTGAAGCGTTATCAAGTATGACCGTTCTAAAACCAATATGCGAGATGGGCAGATTGGCTTCATGACCTTCACGTGCAGAGGGACGATAGCGCACACAAAAATCACGCCCACATAAATGAGAGTCGCCCTTAACCACCATCAACCGGGCAGGATTAACCGCCTCTTTAACAGCCGTTTGTATTGATTGGCTTTGATGGGATGGCGTATAAACATCTTGGGTCTGCTCCCAGACATTACCGACCATATCGTAAATATTAAAATCATTGGCAGCATAACAACCCACGGGGGCCAAGCCTTCATGACCATCTTCGCGGGTATTGAGCAGCGGAAAATGGCCTTGCCAAAAATTCGCCAGAGACTTTCCCTTTGTATCTCTGGGTTCTTTTTCCAGACCGGCACCTTGATGACCCGCCTTGGCAGCATATTCCCACTCGGCTTCCGTTGGCAAATCACGCCCTAACCAGTTGGCATAAGCCAGCGCATCCACCAGGGTAACCAAAGTAACCGGATGATTATCAACAGCGACACTGCCGGTACTGGCGGGATGCTGCCAATTTGCGCCCTTAAGATAACGCCACCAGGCATAAGGATGCTGGTTTAGCTCTTCGATACTTGGCGTACGAAACACCACCCCGCCACCCTCACGCTCGGCTTCGGTCACATAGCCGGTGGCTTTGACAAAAGTAGCAAACTGGGCGACGGTCACCTCGGTTTGATCAAGCCGGAAACTCTTGACCTGAATCTTGACTTCCTGACGCTCTTCCTCGTAGCCCAAGGTTGTCCCCAAGGTAAATTCACCGCCATTGATAAACACCGTTCCAGCCAGTGGATCGTTTCCCCAATGAGCGGGCAAGCTGGAATAAGCAGCGCAGCGTTCAGCAGATCCCAGCGAAGTTGTTGCAGCTAAAGAGGCGCTAACGGAAATGGAGTACACCACAAGAGCGACTAAACCGGCAAAAGCGATGCGGGCCATAGCGCCAGCATCGCCTTCGTACTTTGGCGCTGTTGTCATTTTAAGCTGAGTGACGCCGGACGCTGACCGCCTCCCGGTTTCTTTGCCAAAACACCACCGGTGTCATGTAAATACGCTTGCCATTTAACATATAACTCTTTGACAACCTCGGGATATTTTGCCGATACATCGGCAGTTTCAGCGCGATCGGTTTCAATATTGTACAACTGCCAATGACCATCAACAGGGCCGACAGGCGGCTCAGTCCAGACTATCTTCCAAGGCCCGCTGCGCAGATAACCCCGACCATATTGCTCTTCACCAACCGGTTCGGTGTGCAAGGGAGTCGTGATATTACCTTCCAATTCGTTGAGAAACGAATGACCGGTAATGGGATAAACGTTACGATCCTTATAAACCACCAAGGGAATGCCATTGACTCCGGTAACCGGAGCCGGTGTTAATGGTTGTGGTATGCCTGCCAGTTCAAGCAGTGTGGGTGCTGCATCCCGGACATGGGCAAAGTCAGGTAGTCCCTACAAAACCCTCTTGGTTCTTGGTAACAAGATAAGTTGACTAAACCTAAAATCTTGATTATGCAGGTAAGCCTAC